>DATCBN010000037.1 GCA_036511855.1 Candidatus Eremiobacteraceae bacterium
GCGTGAAGCGGCCGGGCTCGCCCAGCCGATACTGGCGTCCGCGCATGGCGCGGCCGTCGAACAAACCGGAGGTAAAACGATGAACCAGGGTTTCAAGCGGTTTGCCGGCGGTGCGACAGCCATCGTCGCGCTCGCAGCAGCCGCATTTCTCTACACGGGTCACCGCGCGGCGGCGTCGGATCACCAGGATTCGCCGACGACGGTCGCTCGCCCGGGCGGCGACATCACCGACGTATTCGTCTATCAAGCGCCGGACAACGCAAGCAACGTCGTCCTTCAGATGGACGTCCATCCGCTCATTCCCACCGGATCCGGCCCGTCGACGTTTTTCGACCCCGCCGTCATGTATCAATTCAAGATCGACAGCAACGGTGACGGGGTCGAAGACACGGTGCTGCAAGTGCAAGCAGTCGGTGCAGGCGCCGCACAGACGTTGAACGTCTTCGGTCCTGCGGCGCCCATCGTCGTCGGCACGAATTCGAAGTTCGTGACGAAGGCCGGTTCGGTGCAGTACAACACGGTTTCAAGCGCGTTGGGCAACGGCGCGCGAGTCTGGGCCGGACCCGCTAAAGATCCGTTCTTCTTCGATCTCGCCCGCTTCTTCCAGATCATCCCGGATCGCAACTACCAGAATCAGCCGAATCCCGCACCGCCGGATCCGGGCCTGGGCTTCCAAGGCTTCTCTACGGCGTTCAACACGTTGCACGGCACCAACTGTGCGACGACTCCGGCGCAAGACATCCTCTCATCGAATGGCTTCAACGTATTGGCCATCGTCGCCGAAGTGCCCAAGTCGATGCTCGGCAGCGGTCCGATCGGCGTGTGGGCCACGACCAGCACCGTCACCGGACAATAGGAGCACGAAAAGAAATGCGAATCTCAATTGCAAGAGCGACCGCACTGGCGATGCTCGCCGTCGTGGCTGTGGGTTGCAGTCACAACACCGCGGCGCCGCGGCCACCCCGGACGCAGACCTACCAACAGATCGAGCGGCTTTCGCGGCCGGCGATCAAAGAGGTGTTCGAGTCGTTTGCCAACCACGACGCGACTAATCGCTCGACACCCAACAACGACAGCACGCTGCAGACGGCCGTCACCGGTTTCATGACGGGCGTAGCGGGCCGCGATACTGCGACGACGACAGCGCTCTCCGGCATCCTGTTTCCGGATGAAGTGAAAGCCGACATGAGTGTGAACTTGCCTGCAGGCGGATCACCGGCCGGCCAGTACGGCGCGTATCTCGGCATCGAGACAGGCGGAGCCACCGGAAATACATTCGGGGGCCGCTGGCTCAACGACGACGTCGTCAAGATCTCGCTTGGCGCGATCTTCGGCAACACGTTGTCGGCGCTGGGCGTCGTGCCCGACGACGGTCACGAGTCATGGTGTCTGTCCGACCAGAACCTCTCGAACGGCGAAGGCACGTTCCAGAGCTACGGCAGCACGTTCCCATACGTCAACGCCCCGTACTAGGAGGCGTCCGCCGCGATGAGAACCCGGGTCACCGTCGCCCTCCTCTGCCTCGCGTTCGCAGCGTTGGCGGGGTGGCCCGCGTTCGTGGCGCATCGAACGGCTTCCGACGACGTGGCCACAGCCTCGGTGGAATTCACGCCGGCGCCGGTCACGCAGGATTATCTGCAGCGTGACCACTTCGTGGAGTTCTACGAAGGCGCGGTGCGACGGTCGCCGGGCGATCAGATCATGGCGCGCATGCTCGCAAGCCAGTATCTGATGCGGTTCCGCGAGCGCGGCGATATCGGCGATCTACGGCGCGCACGCGTCGCCGCGCAGCGTTCTCTCAAGATTCAACCACGAGAAAACTCAGGCGCCGAGAGCGCGCTCGCATCGGTCGCGCTTGCGCTCCACAAATTCCGCGATGCGCAAACGTACGACGCGGACGTCGTCCGGATGCAGCCGTGGAGCACCGGCGCTGCAGCAACCCTCGCGTCGACCGACATGGAACTTGGGGAATATGACGCCGCGGCGTCCCTGCTCGGCAAACAGCCCAGTCCGTATCTCGACGCGACGTGGGAGTCGACGGTGGCCCGATACGATGAGCTTACCGGTAAACTCCAGGCTGCTCGCGCGCACATCACGCGCGGGATGCAGCAAGCCGATTCGGTGTTCGACAACCCCGCCGAAGCGCGTGCTTGGTATCATTTCCGCGCGGGCGAGTTGGCGTTCGAAGCGGGCGATGTCGCGGCCGCCGAACGCGATCAGCGTGCGGCGCTGGCGATTTTTCCAACCGACGCGAAGGCGTATAACGCGCTTGCTCGCCTCTATTGCGCAGAACACCGCTGGCGCGACGCCCTTGACGCCGCGGACCGCGGCGCGGATCTCATCCCCTTGCCCGAGACGCTCGGCTACAAGGTCGACGCGCAACGGGCGCTTGGGGACACGGAAAGCGCGCGCGAGACCGACGACCTGATCGGCGCCGTCGAGCGGATAGGCAACGCGAACGGCATCAACGACCGCGCGATCGCCGTCTACGAAAGCGAACACGGCGAGCGGCTCGCCGATGCGGTGCGCATCGCGAGGCGCGATCTCGCGGCGCGCGACGATATCTTCGCCGAGGACACGCTCGCGTGGGCACTCGCCATGGATGGTCAATGGATTGAAGCGCGGCCCCACGCCGTGCGGGCCGTCGCGACCGGCATCGAGGATTCAAGAATCCAGTATCACGCTGGAGTGATCGCGCTGCATACCGGCCACGCGGCGGAAGCGCGCGAGCGCCTGCGGCTCGCGGTTGCCGTCAATCCTCATTTCCATCCGGTTTACGCTGACGATGCGCGAAGGCGGCTCGGTTCGCTTCGCTGAACGGTTGTCCCGCCATTTGGTCCCAATCCCAAGAATGAACAAAAATTCCTACGGTCCTGGGCGCAAAAACTGACTCAAACGTCGATTTTTCGTCCCTGCGCCACGCGACGATTGGAGGACCCGCGGCGAACATAGGATGTCCGCATTCATATTTCGCCCACTAAAAGAAAGTTCAAGGACTCCCATGTCTGCCCGCCGCTACAACGCGACCCCAGCCCTCCACCGGCTGCGCAATGGTCTTCGCGTCGTCACCACCCCTATGCCGAATGCCCACACGATGAGCATCTCGTTCGCAGTGCGCGCGGGTTCGGTCTACGATCCGCCGCGCGCTCCCGGGCTCGCCCATTTCATCGAGCATCTTGTCTTCAAGGCCACCGACGACTACTCGCGCCCGCAGCTGGCCGCTGCGATGCAGCGCTGCGGCAACCGGTTCGACCCCACCACGGGCAAAGAGACGATCACGATCGCAGGAACGGTCCCGGCCGGGAAAGTCGACGATGCGCTTCGCTTGGTGGCGAGCGTGTCGCAGCGGCCGCGATTCGATCGCGCCGACGTCGAGATCGAACGCCAAGTCGTGCTCGAAGAGCTGCGCGATTGGGAGGACGATCCGAGCAAGCGCATCGAGTCTTTGGCCGATCGAGCATTGTGGGGATCGCATCCGCTTGGGAGAGACACGGGCGGAACCCGTTCGAGCGTGCGCGTCATCACGCGCGACCAGGTGCGCCGATTCCATAACCGCTATTTCCACCCGCGCAACTCCGTGCTGAGCATGGCCGGACCCATGTCGCATCGCGATCTGCTCGGCGCGGCGCGGGAGCACTTCGGTGGTTGGCAGCCTTCCAAAGGTGCAGCCATGCCGAGGCGCCACCCGGTGGACGTCATCGAGCCGGTTTTCCCGCAGGGCCGGCGGTCAAAAGTGCTGCGGCGGAGCGACACGTCGCAAGTCTGGTTCTCGCTTTCCACCACCACGCCGTCGTACGCGCAGGGTTACGAGTCGGTGCTTCGGGCGCAACTCGCTCAAGTGGTCATTGGCGACGGCGACGGCAGTCGTCTCTGGGACGGCTTGCGCGAGCGGCTTGGCCTAGCGTACGAGGTGTACGCGACGTTGGACTTCTACGTGGAGTCGGGCGTCATGAGCGCATTGTCGGCCGTCGGACGCGGCCGCGCCGGCACCGCCGTGCGTGAGATGAAGCGCATCCTCGACGAAACCGCGGACGGCTTCTCGCGGGAAGAGTTCTCGCGCGGCAGAGACGCGCTCGCGGCGCAGATCGAGCTAAGTTCGGATTGGAATGCCGCAAATGCCGGACGCTACGCGGAGCTCGCGTTGTTCGACCAGCCGCTCGTGACGCCGGCGCAAGAGCTGGCGATGCTGAACGAAGTCCGGGTCGGCGAATTCAATAGCTTCGTCAAAGAGAGCATCCGTTGGGATACCGCGGCCGTGTGCGCGATAGGCGGCGGCCCAGCGCTCGCCGCAGTCCGCGACTAATTACGTTTCTTTCGTTTGTCGTTTTAGGGCAACCGTACTAGGGTGAGCAACGCTCACCCATTTTTGGGCAAGCGATGCTTGCCCTAGTACGGTTTGCCCTCATACAGGGCTCTGCGTTACGCCACCGGTGAGCGGGCTGCGTGCAAGATGATGTCCGCCGCCACTTCGACGCCCAGCCGATCCGTGTTCACCACGAGATCGTAGTTGCCCGGATCGCGCCAACTGTTCTGATAGTAGGTCTGCATGTAGGCGGCCCTATGCTGGTCCGACTTCTTGATCTCGCGAAGCGCATCGTCGCGGCCGATGCCCGTGCGGCGGCAGAGCCGAGCGATCCGGCCGTCGAGCGAACCCGCGACAAAAACGCGGAACACGTCTTTGCGATCTTTGAGGAGAACCGGCGCGCCGCGGCCGATCACCACCAACGACACTCGGCGCGCGTGCTCTTCGATGATGCTCGCCGTCAATTGGACCATGCGCTCTTCGGACCAATCGGGTAAGCCGTCGGGTCCGTATGCTTCGGGATACGCCGCGGTGATGACGCGAAAGAGGCGGTCGACGAAACCCTCGACGTTCTCGTCGCGCGCTTTCACAAATGAAGCCGGCGCGCCGATCCTCGCCGCCACCAAGTCGACGATCTGATTGTCGAGCAGTTCAGCCTGCAATCCGTTGGCGACGCGTTCCCCGACATCGCGGCCTCCGGAACCTAACTCGCGCCCGATTGCGATGATCATCGCCTGAAGATTCGTGCCGGCCAAAGCTGCAGCCTTGCCAGGCTTTCGACGGTTCGGCGCGAACGGCGGGCCAATGCGCTGGGTTACTCGCGACCGGATCAAGGTCGATCGCGTGGCGTGTCCATGGCTCATCTTGCGCTTTATTGATGCAGAGGCCGATTTTGTGTTCGTGCCCGCAAAAGAGGTCGACGGTTTCGCGCAGACCACAGGCGCGTTGCCGTTCGATGTCGCCGGCGCCGACATCGGTCATCACGGTGACCGCTGTAGCTTCGACGCTTTGCTGGACAAGTACGAACTCGACGATCCCGCCTTGCGCAGGCTAGCGCTCATCGTGCGCGGCGCCGACACCGATGCGCGCCATCTGTGTCCGGAAGCCCGCCGGGTTGTACGCCATGGCGGCCGGCTTCAACGCACTCTCGCCGTCCGTGTATCGAGACGATCACGCATTGCTGCGCGTGGAGTTTCCGGTCTACGACGCGCTCTACGAGTGGTGCAAGCATGAAGTCGAGGAGCATCCACGTTGAATGACGCGGTATGCGCGTTGCCGCTGGCGCGCCGCATCGTCGTAGACGCTCTCCTTGCGAGTTCCGGCGATCCGGACGCGCTCGTTTACCGAGTCACGCCGCGCGGCTTTTATCTCGCTCCGCGGCGGACGCCGGGCCGGGTCCACGACTACCGCTACGACGACGAGACCCAGACATTTTACGTCTTCGACCGGCTCGGCGATCCGGTGGCGCTCATCGTGCTCAAGGACGACGAGTGGACCACGGCGATGCGTGGCTTCTCGCCCGTGCCATTCCATTTCGGCGGCGCGCAACTGCTGCTCGCATCGCTTATCGCTGAGTAAGCCACAGTTGTTCGCCCGCCGCGATGAGAAAGATCGCGACGGGCAGAACGCGCGCGTTGCGGCGGCCGGATCCGCTGGCACCGGCCGTCAAATTCCGGTTGGAACCTCGGCCAAAACCGCTCCGCCCTCGCGGCGCATCGTCGCGAGCACGTCGGCTTTCGGGATTTTCGCAAGGTCGACATCGATGGCGACGATCCAGGAAACATCGGCGCGCATGTTGTCACCGGCCCGCGGCGCGCGCGGTCTTGCATTCGGCTGCTGCGCATAGATACGTAGTGCGCCGTCAGGCAGAGCCTGATTCGTGAACCAATCGATAGCTGCCGTCGCGCTGTTGACATTCGCAAAGCGCGCCGAGATCACGTCGTCTCTCATCTCGTCGCATCGGTTCTGTGGCGAATGTCGCGCCGACCTGCAGGGGGCATCGCAAGCCGACCCTAAGAGCCGATGCTAAGAGAGACGAATCCCGTCATGAAGAGGAACATACATGTCCGCCAACACGCCCATTACGGTCGCCTACGGCGACGGCATCGGCCCCGAGATCATGACCGCTAGCCTCGATATCATGCACGCCGCCGGCGCACGATTCGACATCGAAGTCATCGAGGTGGGCGAGAAGGTCTATCTCGCCGGAAACGCAGCGGGCGTTTCCGCGAACGCGTGGGAGAGTCTGCGGCGCACGAAAGTGTTCTACAAAGCGCCGATCACCACGCCGCAAGGCGGCGGCTACAAGAGTCTGAACGTCACCACGCGCACCACGTTCGGCTTGTATGCCAATGTGAGGCCGTGCGTGGCCTACGCACCGTTCGTGCGCACGAAACACGCGGGGATGGACGTGGTCATCATCCGCGAAAACGAAGAAGACGTCTACGGCGGCATCGAATACCGCCAGACGCAAGACATGACGGAGTGCCTCAAGCTGATCTCGCGGCCCGGCTCCGAGAGAATCGTGCGCTACGCATTCGAATATGCGCGGCGCAACGGACGCAAGAAAGTCACCTGCTTCACCAAAGACAACATCATGAAGATCACCGATGGGACGTTTCATCGCATCTTCGACCAGGTCGCCGCCAAATACCCGGACATACAAAACGAGCATTGGATTGTGGACATCGGCGCCGCGAAGCTCGCGGACACTCCTGAGGCGTTCGACGTCCTCGTGCTTCCGAATCTGTACGGCGACATCTTGTCCGACGTCGCCGCCCAAATCGCCGGGTCCGTAGGGCTCGCCGGCAGCGCGAATATCGGCGACACGGTTGCGATGTTCGAAGCCATTCACGGCTCCGCGCCGCGCCGTGCCGGACTGAACATGGCCAACCCATCGGGTCTGCTGCTCGGCGGCGTGCTGATGTTGGTCCACATAGGGCAAGTCGACATCGCGTCGACGGTGCACAACGCGTGGCTGAAGACCATCGAAGACGGCGTCCACACGTATGACATCTTCCAAGACGGACTGTCCAAGGAGAAAGTCGGCACGAAGGAGTTCGCGCTGGCAGTGATCGCGCGGATGGGTCAAAAGCCCGCCACCCTCAAGCCGGCTAACTATCCTGCCAACGCTCCCGCACATAAAGCTTCCGGCGTATCGTCGCGCGTGCCGGAAAAGAAAGATCTCATCGGCGTCGATGTCTTCTTGGATCTCGCCAGCGCTGCGCCCGACGAGCTCGGTCAACGGCTGCAACCTGTCGCCGGCGATTTTCAGCTCGCGGCGATCATGAATCGCGGCACGAAAGTATGGCCCGGCGGCGCTGCGGAAACATTTTGCACCGATCACTGGCGCTGTCGCTTTCTTTCCAAGAAATCCGGCGGCGTCATGGCGCACGGGCAGGTGATCGAGCTACTTGCGCGAGTCGCGGACGCCGGCTTGGACTTCATCAAGACGGAGAATCTTTACAATTTCGACGGCAAACCGGGTTTCTCGTAGCGAAACGGAGCACAACGATGTCTACTCGGCTCGACAGTTTTGGGAGCAGATCCATTCTGGATGTGGGCGGTGCAAAAATCGCCTATCATCACCTCGACGCGGCCGGTCCGGGCGTCAAGCGGCTTCCGTTCTCGCTGAAAATTCTCGTAGAAAATCTTCTCCGGTACGAAGACGGACGCTCGGTCACAAAAGAGCAGATCGCGGCGCTCGCGGCCTGGGACTCAAAGATACCGTCCGACCACGAGATCGCATTCCGGCCCGCGCGAGTGCTGCTCCAGGACTTCACAGGGGTTCCGTGCGTCGTCGATCTTGCCGCCATGCGCGACGCGATGGCCGAGATGGGCGGCGATCCCGACAAGATCAATCCGCTGCAGGACGTCGAGCTGGTCATCGACCACTCGGTCATCGCCGACGCGTACGGCACGCGCGAAGCGTTCGCGATCAACGCCGACTTCGAGTTCCAGCGCAATGGCGAACGCTACCAATTGCTCAAGTGGGGCCAGCATGCGCTGCGCCGTTTCCGCGCGTTGCCGCCCGATCAAGGCATCGTGCATCAGGTCAACCTTGAATATCTCGCGCGCGTCGTGTTCACGGTTGACGACGCGGGCGCCACGATCGCCTATCCGGATTCGCTCGTCGGCACCGATTCGCACACCACCATGGTCAACGGCTTGGGCGTGCTCGGGTGGGGCGTGGGGGGCATCGAGGCGGAAGCCGCCATGCTCGGCCAGCCCGTCTCCATGCTTATTCCGGACGTCATCGGTTTCAAGCTGAGCGGCAAGATGCGGGAAGGGGCCACGGCCACCGATCTTGTGCTCACGTGCACCGAGATGCTGCGCCGTAAAGGCGTGGTGGGAAAATTTGTGGAGTTCTACGGGGCAGGCTTGAGCAATTTAAGCCTTGCAGATCGCGCGACCGTGAGCAACATGTGCCCGGAGTACGGCGCCACCGTCGCGTTTTTCCCGGTCGACGAAGAGACGCTTACCTACTTGCGCCTGACCGGCCGCGAGGTCAAGCACATCGAGATGGTGCGAGCGTACACGCAGGCGCAAGGCCTCTTTCGCACCGACGAAACCCCCGACCCGGACTTCACCGACACGCTCGCGCTCGACCTGGCCGATGTTGAGCCGTGCATCGCCGGACCGCGCCGCCCTCAAGACCGCGTGCCGCTCTCCGCGAGCAAGGAGACGTATTGCGACGCCTTCGGCGAGATGAGCGAACGCCGCGAGGCAAAGATCGCAGCCGCCACCATGTTCGACGGCGAAGGCAACGAGGCGGCGTCTCCGATGGCGCACCGGCGTATCGTCGCATATCGCGACGGCGAGATCACTCGCGATCTCGCGGACGGCGCCGTCGTCATCGCGGCGATCACCAGTTGCACGAACACTTCCAATCCCAGCGTCATGGTGGCTGCCGGCCTTCTGGCGAAAAAAGCAGTCGAGCGCGGGCTTCGTTCGAAACCGTGGGTCAAGACCTCGATCGCTCCGGGATCGAAAGTGGTCACCGACTATCTTGCCAAAGCCGGCCTCACGCCGTATTTGGAGAAGCTTGGATTTTTTCTGGTCGGCTACGGCTGCACCACGTGCATCGGCAACAGCGGTCCGCTTTCCGAACCCATAGCGCAAGCCATCACCGACAACGACTTGATCGTCTGCTCGGTGCTCTCCGGCAACCGCAACTTCGAAGGCCGCGTTCACCCACAAGTGCGGGCGAACTATCTCGCGTCGCCGCCGCTCGTGGTGGCGTACGCGCTCTCAGGCAGCATGGAATGGGATCCCATCCACGAGCCCATCGGCAAGGACACGAGCGGCGCCGACGTCTTCATGCGCGATCTGTGGCCGACATCGGCGGAGATCGGCGCGACCGTGGCCGAGTGCGTCGCAGAAGCCATGTTCCGCCGGCAGTACGCGGATGCGTTCGGCGGCGACGCCAACTGGAAATCGCTCGAAATCCAGGAAGGCACGCGGTTCAGTTGGGCGCCCGACTCGACGTACGTCAAACGGCCGCCATTCTTCGAAGGCGTCGCACGGAATCCGGCGCCGCGCGCCGACATCTCCGGGGCGCGCGTCCTGGCGCTGCTCGGCGACAGCGTCACCACCGATCACATCTCGCCTGCAGGAAGCATCGGCAAGAACACCTCCGCCGGCGCGTATCTGATCGAGCGCGGCATCGAGGTGAAAGATTTCAATTCGTATGGCGCCCGGCGCGGCAACCACGAAGTGATGATGCGCGGCACGTTCGCCAACGTTCGATTGCGCAATCGTCTGGCGCCCGCCACCGAAGGCGGGTTCACGCGTCATCTCCCAAGCGGTGAGACCATGACCATTTTCGACGCCGCCGAGCGATATCAGAATGAGGGCGTGCCGCTCGTCATCATCGCCGGCAAGGAGTACGGGTCGGGCTCGTCGCGCGACTGGGCGGCCAAAGGGCCTCGTCTGCTCGGAGTGCGGGCGGTGATCGCGGAATCGTTCGAACGCATCCATCGTTCGAATCTTATCGGCATGGGCATCATCCCACTGCAGTTCCAAACGGGCGAGAGCGCTACAGAGCTCGGCTTGACGGGCGAGGAGACCTATTCGATACGCGGCATCGCCGACGGCGTCGCGCCGCGCAAAACTCTAGACATCACCGCGGTCGCGCCGGACGGCCAGCGGATCGCCTTTTCCGCTGTGGCACGCATCGAAACGCCGGATGAAGCGGAGTACTACCGGCACGACGGCATCTTGCAGTTCGTGCTTCGCCAACTGCTCGCCTGAATAGCCTCACTGCCAGGCGCAATCCCGCACCGGACGTGTGGCACAAATGGCGGGATGCCAATGCCGGCCGAGCGAACAATGCGCACAATGCAACCCAGGTGGCCGCTCGTCGCGTCTCTTTTTTTGGTCTGCGCGCTCGCAAGCAATTCTAGTTCTGCGTCCGCATGCGTGTCCGCTCGCGGAAATCACGTGGTGCTCGCATCGCAATCGATGGACCCCGATGTGTTCGTGTGGGATTCCATGCAGCGACTGACCGACTACACGGCCGGCAAGTACAAGACGGACGACGTTTTGCGGCATACGTTGCTCGTCGCCGCCGGAACGGCGGCGGTCGTCGTCGCTTGCCGCGAACGCGTCGTGCATCAGAGATTTTCGGCGGGCGACGCAGACGCCGTCGGCATCAAGCTATCGACTGGGCGCTACAAAGGGCATTACGGCTGGATCAACTCGCTCGATCTTCATGTGCCCGTGCGAGGCACGCCTCCCCCGCCCTAGTCCCTTCGTATGACCTGCCGGGAAGGCCGCCGTTCGCGTCCGGACGAACTTTAGCGGACCGAATCGAGAACGGCCCGAGGACCGATGCTGAATTACACTCTTCGCCGCACGCTGCAAGCTCTGCCGCTGTTGTTCCTCATCAGCGTGATGATGTTCCTGATCCTCAACAAGATGCCGGGCGGCCCCCTCGCGGCATACATGCAAAATCCGCACATCACCGCCGCCGACATCGAACGCCTCAAGCATAACTTCGGCCTCGACCGCCCGCTCTACGTGCAGTACTTCGACTGGCTTGGTCACACGTTGCGTGGCGATCTTGGCTGGTCGCAAGTGAACTCGACCAGCGTCACCGACGCGATCATGGAACGGCTCCCTGCCACCCTCGAGCTGATGGGGATATCGTTCCTCGTCTCGCTGCTCATCGGCGTCACGTTTGGCATATTGGCCGCCGTGAAGCCGTATTCGATGTTCGACTACTTCGTGACCACCTTCGCGTTCTTCGGCATGTCGATGCCCGTCTTCTGGCTCGCGATCATGATGCAGATGGCGTTCGCGGTCAACGGCATCCACATTCCGCCGCCCGGCTACGCATTTCTCGGATACCGGCTCGACATCAACTTGCCTTCGGCCGGCATCATGTCCACCGACGGCGGCGACTTCGTCGACCGCGTACGTCACCTCATCATGCCCGTGACGGCGCTCGCGTTGCTCAACATCGCGACGTGGTCGCGCTTCACCCGCGCATCCATGCAGGAAGTGCTGCATACGGACTACATGCGCACGGCGGCCGCAAAGGGTCTCACCTTCATGCAGATCCTCTTCAAGCACGGCATGAAGAACGGCCTCATGCCGGTGGTGACGATCATCGCGCTCAGCCTGCCGGGCCTCGTGAGCGGCGCAGTGGTCACGGAATCCATTTTCGCATGGCCGGGCATGGGCCGCTTGTTCATCACCGCGCTGCTGCAGCAAGATTTCCATCTTTTGATGGGTTATCTCATGCTGATCTCGGTGCTGGTCGTTTTGTTCAACCTGCTCGCCGATCTCGCATACGGCTGGCTCGACCCGCGGGTCAAATACGACTGACATGGCCACATCACCGAAGCTGCAGACAGATCCGCCGTTACCCTCCTCGCTGCTGCCGCACGCGGCGCTCGCACTCGAGGACGAATATGCGCGCGACCGGCACCTGACATGGAAGAAGTTCCAACGCCACCGCCTAGCATTGGCCGGCGCGGTCGTGCTGACGTTGATCGTCATCGGCGCCGTCTTCGCGCCATTCCTCACGCATTTCGACCCTAACGCGATCGACAACGCGTGGCAGGGCAGCCCGCTTGCGCCCGGCGTGGCCGGTCACTGGCTCGGCACCGACGAGATCGGCCGCGATCTTTGGGCGCGGCTGTTGTTCGGCGGGCGAATCTCGCTGACCATCGGATTGACCGCCGTCGTCATCGAAGTGCTGCTCGGCACGTTCATCGGCGCGCTCGCCGGCTATTTCGGCGGCTGGGTCGACGGCGTGCTGATGCGCATCACCGATGCGTTCCTATGCATTCCGCTGCTGCCGCTCTTGCTCGTGCTCACGGCGATCGTGGCTGCGGAATCCACCCGCGCGGCGCTCAACTTCGAATCGATCGTGCTCATCATCGGATTCCTCTCGTGGATGCCGGTCGCGCGCCTCGTGCGCGGATCGTTCTTAAGTCTGCGCGAGAAAGAATTCTGCGAGGCGGCGCGCGCCATCGGCAGCGGAAATTTCCGGATCATGTTCCGCCACCTGTTGCCCAACGCCATGGCGCCGATCATCGTTCAAGCGACGTTGGATGTCGCCAACGTCATCATCCTTGAATCGGTGCTGTCGTTCTTGAGTTTTGGCATCCAGCCGCCGACAGCATCATGGGGCAGCATGCTCGCAAACGCTCAAGAGAATATCACCATCGCATGGTGGGCCGCGGTCTATCCGGGACTGTGCATATTCGTGACGGTGTTGGCGATCAACTATATGGGAGATGGTCTGCGCGACGCACTAGACCCGAACGTCCGGTAATGGTATAATCGTTCCCGTCGAACCGGCCGGCTGCTGCTGGCCGTTCGTGCCCAGGTGGCGGAATTGGTAGACGCGCTAGTTTGAGGGGCTAGTCGGGTAACACCGGTGCAGGTTCGAGTCCTGTCCTGGGCACCACACATTTCGTAAGGCGCGGCACTGAAGGTTCCGCGCTTTCTATATGTT
This sequence comes from Candidatus Eremiobacteraceae bacterium, assembly GCA_036511855.1. NCBI lineage: Bacteria > Bacillati > Vulcanimicrobiota > Vulcanimicrobiia > Candidatus Eremiobacterales > Candidatus Eremiobacteraceae > Candidatus Eremiobacteraceae bacterium. Next base: position 13,272 of record DATCBN010000037.1, read on the forward strand.
AAACGTCGGGCCGGGGGAAACGCATGAAATACGCGATCGGCGTCGATCTTGGCGGTTCACACACCATGGCCGCCGTCGTCGACTCGAAGGGCAAGATCCTCGACAAGTTCAAGCGCGATTTGAGTTCGCTCGACGCCGCGTATGTGGTCGGCGAGGTCGCAAACGTCATCGGCAAAGCGCTGAAGTCGGTCAAAGGCAAGGACGTCGCAGGCATCGGCCTTGGCTCACCTGGCAGCATCGACGAGCGCAACGGCGATATCCGCTACTCTCCCAACTTCGGCTGGCGCAACGTTCCTCTCGGCAAGATGTTGGCCAAACGGATCGGCCGGCAGGTGCACATCCTCAACGACGCGCGCTGCGCCACGCTGGGCGAGGCCGACCACGGAACCGGCCGCGGCGCGCGCGACTTCGCGTTGATCACGCTTGGCACGGGTATCGGGGGCGGCTTCATCGCCAACGGCAAGCTGGTGATCGGGGCTTCGATGGGCGCCGGCGAGTTGGGTCATCATCAGATCCGGCCTGACGCCGGTTTCATCTGCACGTGCGGCAAGACGGGATGTTTTGAAGCGCAAGCCTCCGGCACGGGCCTCATCCGCCACGCGCTCGCGATCGCGCCCTCGTTTCCGCGCAGCACGCTTCTCGCCGGCGATTCGGCCACGTGGGGATCGAAGGGCATTCGCGAAGCGATGGTGCGCGGCGATCTGCACGCGACGGCGGCATGGAATCGTTGGATGTCGGATCTTGCCATCGGCGTCTCCAACATCGTCGCGTTCATGAATCCTGAAGTCATCGCGTTGGGCGGCGGTGCAGGTCAAGCGGACAAGAAAATACTTTCGATTCCGCTCACCGCGCTGGTGGACGCATTGACCATCATGTCCCCGCGCGGAAAGACAAAGATCGTCTCCGCACAACTAGGCAACGACGCCGGCGCCGTAGGCGCTGCCACCCTCGCTTTTCACGGTGGCGTGAAGGGGTTGCTGAAGGAATGACGTCCGGCTAGGCGAGTACCGGCGCCGTGCTTTCCAATAGGTCGAGCAGAAAACGTGCGATCAAACGAGCGGCGTCCGGGCGCGCGCTCATGAGCGCACGCTCGCGCATGCGGTCGAGCTCGCCCATGCCGGCCACGCCGAACAGCCTGCGCAGCGCCGCGGCCACAGCATCGGACTCTAACGCCACCACGCCGGATCGTCTCGATTTGACGTAATCCAGATTGCCGGCCTCTTGCCCCGATATGTAGTCGCACAATATCACCGGAAGCCCGGACGCCGCGGCTTCGGCGATCGTCCCCGGCCCGGCTTTGGTGAGCAGCACGTCCGCCGCCCTCATATACTCCGCGATATTTTCGACGAAGCCCAGTATGCGGGCATCGCGGCCGATCATTTCGCCCATCGAAGAAAGCTTGCGGCGCAGACCCGAGTTCTTGCCGGCTATCGCGACCACTTGCAGATCGAGATCGCGGATCACAGGCGCGACGTCGTGCAGTAATTTGGGCACTCGTCCGCCGCCTTCGCCGCCCGCCATGACGAGCAACGTCTGCCGGCTTGGGTCGAGGTCGAGCGCGCGCTTTGCCGGACCACGCTGAGCGTTGCCCGGCTCAAAACCAAAGCGGATCGGAAGGCCGAGGTCGTGGATCCGGCTCAGCGGTATGCCTCGATCGGCACAGACGCCGCGCGCCTCGGGCGATCCGACGACGTATTGAT
>DATCBN010000038.1 GCA_036511855.1 Candidatus Eremiobacteraceae bacterium
GGAGCCGCCCGCCGATCCCACGACGATGAAGTGCCCGGAGTGCCTGAGCGAAATTCCGATCGGCGCAAAGCGCTGCGCGTTTTGCACAGCGCCTGTGGCTATTCCGGCATAAAAGAAAGGGACCGGCGCAAGTCCGGCCCCTCTCTGTTTCTCGACCTGAGACCTAATCCAGCGGCACCGGCACGGTCCGTCTCTGGTTATTCAAGTGGCTCACCGGTCGTAGCCCGAACGGGGTGAACCTGCGGGTGCCGAAGATATCCGGAACGCCGCTCTTGTTCGTGAATAGCGCCTCCTCGAAGAACTGTCCTGACGGTCGGTCAGCGCTGGCGAGAAACGCGTATGCGTTGCCGTTGACGATCGATGTGGCCACGTAGTCGCCCACCATTCTACCGAGGCTTGTGTTCGGCAGCCAGGTGAGCTTGATTGGTCCGGCCAGTTCGACTGGTGGAGCCCATGATGCGCCGCCATCGTGCGAGGAGATCATTGCGGCGTGGAGCTTGCACGTGAACTTGCCGCAGTTGACGTTCGGATAGTAGTAGTAGGTCAGCGCCAGGTGCGCGGAGCTGCCCTTTGTGTTCGGATCCACTGCGAATCCGGGGATGAAGTGATCTATTGTGCTGTTGAGAGGATCGATCGGGATCGGCGCCGCAGCCGACCATGTTGCGCCGTCTTTCGACGAGCTGAACACGATGTCGTTCGACGAACAATTCGTCCGGAAGCTGCAGTCCGCCCACACGACGTATACCCGGCCGGACCCGTCGATGCCGGCGCCGGGGAGAGTAAGCGCGCGTATGCCGCCATTGGGTCCGCGGAAGTTGACGTTTGCGACAAATACCGATGAACCCCAACTTGTGCCGCCGTCCGCCGAGGTGAACGCCTCAATCGCGACATTTCCAAAGGCCCAGAACGGGACTACGACGTTGCCATTGGGTTGCGGTTCCGGAAGTCCACCCTGGCCAACGGCACCGTCCGCGGAATTCTTCGCGGGCCCCCAGGTAAGACCGCCGTCCTTAGATGTGCTAAGGTTGACTTCGCCGGTCGACGTGGAGTCCCACTCAGCGTAGCAGTTCCCGAAATGCGGGCTATTCGACCAGTTATCGCAATTGATCCACGTCTTGTCCGAGTCGCCCAGATTCGGTCCCACCGACACCGGGTTGTGCCAACGCAGTCCATCGGTCGAACGGCTGATCACCATCGCCGGCCGTGGCCCGCCGGCCGCGATGAGCGGCAACGTCTCTATGAGCCAGACCCCGTGTTTGGCATCGTAGGTCACGGTCGGGTCGCTCGCGCGATCGAAGGGATCATGACTATTCGTATACTTCGTGATGCCCGGCAGGTTGCCGTACTCCCACGTCTTGCCGCCATCGATGGACGTCGCCCAGCTCACGTCCGAAGAGCCGCCATTCAAATTGAAACGGCCTGTCTGGTACGCGACGACGACGGTGTTTCCGAAGCCGTAGGATCCGGGTTCGACTTCGGTCTGATGTTGGCTTCCATGATTGACAAACGTGTCTTGGCTTATCTGGACGATCGGAGGCCCGTTGGGCGCGAGATTTGCGCGCGCTGTGATGCCGGCTGTTACGAGCGCCGCGGCAAGCGCGGAGCCAAGTACGAGTCGCCACCGCTTCGACGCGGATGGGGATGAAATGACCACGTCAACTCTCCTCTTAGTGGAATGCAAAGGGAGTAGGTTGCCAGTGCGTTCTAGAACGCCGTTGTCATATGCCTTGCGATGAAAAAAGTAGGGACCCAAGGCTTAGGCCGTTGGACCCAGGTGCGTCCAGCCGGCGCGCAGATGTTTACTGCGCTTCGCGCGCTGCCCATCGAGAGCGACTTGCGCCGGCAATCGCTCGCATCGTTGGCTCGTTTGTTCGGCTATCGGACACGTATTCGTCGCGGTAATGCTCTGTGGCGTCGACCCTTCCGGGCAGGATCTGAGGTGAAGGAAAACATCGAAGAACCGAGTCGAATGCTTCTTGCCAACTCGTCGAAAGCATCGGCGCTTCGACTCTCACGTGCTGGGCCGCAACTTTTCCCCCCACATCTTCGGCGAAGTTTCTGAAAGGCTCACTGGCCGGTCTCGCGCGCCCTAAAACCGTGCCGATCGTTCCATTGCGCGTTTGATAGCGATCCGAGTCTAGCCCATTGCCCCTCCGGCGTCACGGAGTCTCTTTTTCAACCGGTTAGGCAGACGTCAGATTTTCCGGCTTAATAGACCGGTGCCGGCGAACTTCAAATCGCGCAAACCCTAGTGAGCCTGGGCACGGCTCTCATCCTGGCCGTTCGTATCGGAGGCGAACTAACTCTTACTCACCGATCGACGGCCATGCCTACAAAAAAACCACCTTGATTGCCTGATACCGTGCCGATGGGTTTACCGCTCGGATAGGAATACTCGTCACCACCGTTTTGATCGGCGGTGAACCAATGATGATTCGATTTGTCAATAGCCATGTCTTCCGGTCGTGCGACTATCGGAAACTGCGACGGTTGTGGATTGGGGAGCTCGTACGTATCGGCAAAACCATTCAGGTCATTCATCAGCAAGTCGCCAGTGTCATCGATGGCTAAACCGTCGGCAAATTGAAACGGCGCTACTTTGACTTTTGTCTGACGGCCGCAAACACCGGCCGGGCACGTTAATGACCATATGGCTCCGCGCATTGTTTTCGAATCCTTGTCGTCATAATAGACAAGTCCATTCTTTCGAATTGTGACATCGACGCCAAAGAGATCATTTGTCATCGGGAAATTGTCTACGAATGTGCCGCCATTCGGTCCCCCGACCCACGTTGAGAGGGAACCGGCTTCTGTAATGTGCCCGCTCTCGTTCGATGCGATGACGGTACCATCTCTTGCAACCGCGACATCGAGAGGTAGTTGATCGCTCGGATCGGCGTACGTGTTGTACGGGCTCGTTTGACCTCTGTGAAATACCAGAATGTCGTGGACGTTTTGATTTGCAACATAGAGATCGTGGGTTCCGGACTCTACAAACATGCCAGACGGGTGGTCAAGACCTTCCGTTATTTGTCCGCACGGGGCCTGACCTGCGAACTTTCCAGAATAGATGGTGATAATTTGGTTGTAAACGTCTGACAAGTACTCGATGGAGCCAGTCGCGGGGCATGCATAGAAGCTCTTGAAGTGATGGGCAGTACGAGCCTTGACACCGAGCATGCCCATTGGGCCGAGAAGTGAAGACACACGCCCCACAGCGGAATACGCGATGCTTTGGCCCGACGCCGGCTTAGGCGCGATCGCAGAACCACCCGAGCACGCTGCGAGGGAAGCAATCGCCGCCGCCGCGCTGAAGGCTTGAATCGGCTTAAGAGTTCGCATAGTGGGTGGGATTAGGTCGGAGAATACGGGTTCCCTCGCCACGACGCTTGCCACGCCGTTATGGGCGCAGAGATTAAACCGGAGGTAATTCTCTAGGCAGCTTAAAGGCTTGCCCCCGTCCAAAGACAGAAATAGCGCCAGCCCAGGGCATATTGGCCCGGCTCGGCCATGATCGGGAGTCAGGTTATGTCTCAGCGTTTGTCCATCGTTCGCACGATGATTTTTTTCGCATTTATCGCCGCAGCGTCGGGATGTTCGAGTGCCTCTAGTCCGATGGTGCTGCGTCATTCTGCCGCGGCTGGCATTCAAAAGACGCAGCAATCCATCGGGGGCTGGACACTCAGAGCACGCATGCCTAAGGCGCGCGGCTGCCTTGTTGCGGGCGTCGTCAATGGCATACTTTATGCTGTCGGCGGCGATACGAACATCAACGGCTTCGAACCGTCGAATACGGTTTACGCCTACGATCCGGCGACAAACACATGGACCACCAAGGCGTCCATGCCGACGCCGCGCTTGGACGCGGCTGCGGGTGTTGTCAACGGCATACTCTATGTCGTCGGCGGATACGGCGCCAACTTCACCCCTTTGAAAACAGTTGAGGCCTACGATCCTGCGACGGATAGCTGGACTACCAAGGCATCCTTGCCAGCAGCCAGCATGGGCCTCGGTGTGGGCATCGTCAACGGCGTACTTTATGCGGTCAGCGGCTGGAACAACATCACCGGCTACCTGAATACGGTTGAGGCTTACGATGCGGCGACGGATACTTGGACCACCAAGGCATCCATACCGACGGCGCGAGAATTTCTAGCCGTTGGTGTCGTCAACGGCATACTCTATGCCGTCGGTGGCCAAAATTCCAACTACATCCCTGTGAATACGGTTGAAGCCTACGATCCTGCGACGGATAGCTGGACAACCAAGGCATCCCTGCCGACGGCCCGCGCGCGTTTATCTGCCAGCGTTCTCGGGCGCAGACTCTACGCCGTCGGCGGCTATGACGGTATCGGCCCACTGAATACGGTTGAGGCGTACAATCCTGCGACGGATAGCTGGACCACCGAAGCATCCATGCCGACTGCGCGGGAGGCGTTGGCGACGCGCGTCGCAGGGCACACGCTCTATGCGGTCGGCGGATTCGGCGACGGCGGCGCCTTAAGGGGAAATGCGGCTTTCAATCCGCGATAGCTGCGCAGGGTGGACGAGTATATGTCCGGCTAGATCCGGCGTTCGTTTCCGTTACGGACACAAGACGAACGTATCTCGTGTTCATTACGCCCCAAGGGAACTGTAGAGGTCTCTTTGTCACGGAAAAGACTCAAGCAGGCTTCGCAGTTCAGGAGATGGGCCAGGGGCAATCCTCAATCGCGTTTGACTATAGGATCGTTGCGTCGTCGTCGATTCGTCGGGAGTTAGGCTGCCGGTGATTCCTCCCATCCGCAAATACCAAGTTCGCTTTCCCGCACTACCGGCCGGTCACTCTCTCGCGCCGGGAAAGCCCTTCAGCCACTCAATGCCGGAGGTGAGGCCTGGCTACGTCCTTTTTTTACGATTGGTTAGGCAGAGGTTAGATTTCCCGGCACGTTGCGCTTACTTCGCCGAAGCGCGAATCGCGCAAAGCCTTATCGCATAAGCCTGGGCACGGTGGGGGTCGAACCCACACGACCTTACGGTCCCGGGATTTTAAGTCCCGTGCGTCTGCCGGTTTCGCCACGCGCCCGAATGATCACAGTCCTTGTTAATCGGGTTTCGCGGCACGTCCTTCGAAGCTATTTCGGAAATTCCGCGCCGACGAAGAATTGGATGTTGTTGCGGCCGCCTTCTTTCGCCTTATACATCGCGCAATCGGCGCAACGCATGAGATCGTCGGGTGATTCGCCGTCCACCGGATACAGGCTCGCGCCGATGCTGCAGGTCACCGAGAGCTCGCGGCCGTCGGCGTCGAAGATATCGGCGATCGACGCCACGATTTTCTTCGCGACGATCGCGACGTCGTTCGCTTCGGAGACATCGTCGAGAGCGACGACGAACTCATCGCCGCCAAGGCGCGCGACGGTATCGCCCGGCCGCACCGCGGCGCACAATCTTTGCGCGAAGATCTTCAAGAGTTCATCGCCGGCCGCGTGGCCGAAGGTGTCGTTGACTTCTTTGAAGTGATCGATGTCGATGAAGAGCAGCGCGGTATACTGATCGCGGCGCTTGGCGTGCGCGACCGACTGCACGAGGCGGTCCATCAGCAGTAACCGATTGGGGACGCCGGTCAGCGCATCGTGATGGGCGAGGAACGCTAGGCGCTCCTCGGCAGATTTGCGTTCGGAGACGTCGATGGCGATGCCCATCGTTCCGGCAATCGCGCCGCGATCGTCGCGCAGCGGCTCGACATGGATCTCATACTTTCGATTGTTGAATTCCGCGAAGTGACTTCCCGGCCGTCCGGCGAGCGCTTCGGCATGAGTGATCATGTTATCGGGATCGGCATCGATGCCGCGCAGCGCGTCGGACAATGGGCTGCCGAGAAGGGCTCGCGGCATTTGATCCACGCGTGCGAGCTCCGAGCCGATCATCGAGGTCACACTTAGCTGTTCGTCAGTCGACCATACGATCGCCGGGATCTGCGACATGAACAATTGCAGCCGCGTCTGGCTATCTCCCAACGCGATCTGCGCGCGCCGGCGAAGAGTGACGTCGCGATATGCGACGGCGAATCCGTCGAGATGCGGGAAAGCACACCCCTCGAGCCAGCGATCGTACTCCGTGAAGTACGCGGTGAACGTTGTGGCTTCGCGCGGCGCCCCAGCCATCCGGCACGCGATCGAAAAACGGGATTGTGCGTCGCTCGGAAATGCATCGTGCAGGGGGGTGCCGATCAGGCTGCCGAGCGGCGCATCGAGGATCGTATGCGCGGCCGGATTGGCTTCTGCGATTCGGCCGGATGGCGTGACCGTCACAAAGCCCTCGCCGAGATGTTGCAGCACGTCTTGCACGCCGGGGGCGCTGCGCGTGTCTATCGAACCGCCGGCTGGAAGCAGCTGCGTGGAGAAGAAATTGCTCACGTCCCCATTTTAACCGTACGCGGCGTCCATCCCGGGTGACACCAGTTACGGTAACGGGGTGACAGCAAGCATAGGTGCAGTGGACGGGACGCACCTGAGAACATTCTCACCGCCCAGTTGCGCCATCCAGAAGCCGGAGCCGTCGTCGGCCAGTGAGACAAGCGAGCTGCCAAAATGTTCGACGACATCGGGCCGGTCGGCGCCTGGCGCCATGGTGGCGAGGCTCGACTTGCCTTTCTCCACGCGTATGTTGAGCCAAGCTGTGGGGCCGCGCCATGTGAAGCCGGTCACTTCCCACGGAAGGTCGATGGCGTGTTTGACGGTGCCGTCCTCGTGCAATTGGAGAAGACGTTTCGCGAAGCGCTGGCTCAACCAGAGGT
>DATCBN010000039.1 GCA_036511855.1 Candidatus Eremiobacteraceae bacterium
ACCGGCGTCGCAGTCGTATACAACGGCCGCTTCCTGGTCTTCGGCGGCACGAGCGTTTCGAGCCCGATCATCGCGTCGGTCTACGCCCTCGGAGCTCACACGCAAGCGCTTCAGTATGCGCGCCACGGCTACATGAACACCGGCGATCTCAACGACGTGACGTCCGGCCAAAACGGTACGTGCTCACCCGCGTATCTTTGCACCGGCGAAGTCGGCTACGACGGACCAACTGGAAACGGCACGCCCAACGGGGTTGGAGCGTTCTAGAACCCGATCCCGAAAATGAACGGGGGCAAGCATCGCTTGCCCCCGTTTTTTGTTAACACGCAACGCTTTGCACACACTTTTCCTATGACGCGGCGCACCCTCGCGGCCGATACCGCCCCTACCAGGACAACCCTGACACAACGATGCCGGCTCTATTGTCATAATAGAGCGCCAAGCCGCGATATGCGGGCTGGGCGCCCACATCAAGCGTGCTTGGAGATTTCACCGTGCTTCGAACGATCAAACCCGCCGCATTGCTGTCGCTGATACTCTTTATCTCAGCTTGCAGTGGACACAATGTCAGCAACGCGCTTCCGCAGTCGGCGATCTTTCTAAGTTCGCAAGGCGACGTCGTCTCGTTCGTTTCGTCGACCTATCAGCAACCCGCAAACGTGCGGGCTGCGTGCGGCGGCCCAGCACCTTCAGGGTTCGCGCGTTGCATCGCGCTTGTTCGAACCGATGCGGCCGGTGCCTCGCTGTCCTCACTCTCCTCATCGTATGGACCAGCCGACCTACAAGCGGCATACGCGTTGCCGTCGAGCAGCGGCGGTCATGGACAGACGGTGGCGATCGTCGACGCGATGCACGATCCGACCGCGCTAGCTGACCTCGCGAAATACCGAAGCACATTTCATTTGCCTGCGTGCACGATCGCCAACCATTGCTTCACCGAGGTCAATCAGCTCGGCAGTCCCAACGGACCTTTTCCGGCGAACGACGCCGGCTGGTCACAGGAAATTTCGCTCGACCTGGACATGGTCTCCGCGATCTGCCCGAATTGCCATATCCTGCTAGTCGAAGCCAAGACCGCGTCGTTCAACGACCTCGCAGCATCGGTGGACACAGCGGCGCGGCTCGGCGCGCAAGCGATCAGCAACAGTTATGGCGGGAGCGAATTCAGCGGCGAAGTGGCTGCGCAATCGCACTACAATCACCCCGGCGTCATGATCACTGCCAGCTCCGGCGACAGCGGCTTTGGGCCCCAATTTCCAGCGGCCTCTCAGTACGTGACGGCAGTCGGCGGAACGAGCCTCGCTCGCGTCGGGTCTACGTTCTCTGAATCGGTATGGAGCGGAGCCGGCAGCGGCTGCAGCGCGTTCGTGCAAAAACCCGTTTGGCAGACGGATACGGGTTGCCTGAAGCGGACGATCGCCGACGTCTCTGCGGTGGCGGATCCGAACACAGGCGTGACCGTCGTGTACAAAGGCGGCTTTTACATCTTCGGCGGCACGAGCGTCTCGAGCCCGATCATCGCGTCGGTCTACGCGCTTGCCGGCAACTCGCGGCTGGCGCTTTACGGTAGATTCCCGTACCGGCATCTCCAGGGTTTGCGCGATGTCAAAACCGGCAGCAACGGTCAATGCTCACCGCTGTATCTCTGTCGCGGCATGAGCGGATACGACGGCCCGAGCGGACTGGGCACACCGGTCGGCGTCAGCGCGTTCTAGGTTAAATCAAATCTGTAGTAGGGTGAGCATCCCGTACTAGGGTGAGCAACGCTCACCCAATTGGGCAAGCGAATGCGACCATAAAAGTCGCCCTCTACAAACTAGAAACTACGCGGGAACGTCTTTGGTCTGCGGACCGGGGATAAGCAGCGGCTCCTGTTGACCGTCGATCACTTCTTTGTTGATGACGCACTTCTTGATGTTCGTGAGCGACGGCAGATCGTACATCACGTCGAGCATGACTTCTTCGAGGATGGACCGCAAGCCGCGCGCGCCGGTCTTGCGCGTTTGAGCGCGCTGCGCGATGGCCGCGAGCGCTTCTTTGGTGAAGCTCAATTCGATGCCGTCCATGGCGAAGATCTTCTGATATTGCCGGACTAACGCATTGCGCGGCTCGGTGAGGATGCGGCGAAGCGCGAGATCGTCGAGAGGGTCCAGCGTGACCATGATGGGCAGGCGGCCGATGAATTCCGGAATGAGGCCGAATTTCAGGAGATCTTCGGGCATCATCTGCTGCAGCAGGCGTCCGGTGCGTTTTTCCGACTTGCTTTCGGGAACGGCGCGGAAGCCAAGGCTTTGATCGGAAACCCGGCCGTCGACGATGCGCTCGAGGCCGTCGAACGCGCCGCCACAGATGAACAAAACGTTCGTCGTGTCGATCTGGATGAATTCTTGATGCGGATGTTTGCGCCCGCCCTGAGGCGGCACGTTAGCGGTGGTGCCTTCGAGTATCTTGAGCAGCGCCTGCTGCACGCCTTCGCCCGACACATCGCGCGTGATTGACGGATTCTCGCTCTTGCGGGCGATCTTATCGATCTCGTCGATATAGACGATGCCTTTTTCGGCGCGCTTGACGTCGTAGTCGGCTGCCTGGATCAGCTTCAGCAGAATGTTTTCGACGTCTTCGCCTACGTAGCCGGCTTCGGTCAGCGAGGTGGCATCGGCCATGGCAAGAGGCACGTCGAGAATCTTGGCGAGCGTTTGCGCCAGATACGTCTTGCCCGAGCCCGTGGGACCGACGAGCAGAATGTTGCTCTTGTGCAGTTCGACATCGTCGGCGCCGTTTTGGGTGGAGTTGACTCGCTTGTAGTGGTTGTACACCGCTACCGCGAGGCTCTTCTTCGCACGGTCCTGACCGATGACGTACTGGTTGAGGATATGGTTGATCTCTTTGGGCTTCGGAATATTGCGAAGCCGGAGATTCTCGTCGACGTTCTTGTAGAGCTCTTCCTCGATGATCTCATTGCAGAGCTCTATGCACTCGTCGCAGATATAGACGCCGGGGCCCGCGATGAGTTTACGCACCTGCTCCTGCGACTTGCCGCAGAAGCTGCACTTCAACTGACCCTTCTCGTCCCCGAATCTGAACACGCTACCTCGCCTATTGGGTACCGGTGGGTTTCGGCATCATGGCCTCCCGTGACTGCTTACTGATGACCATATCCACGAGGCCATATTCGACCGCTTCTTCTGCCGTCAGGTGGTAGTCCCGTTCCATATCGCGCTCGATCCGCTCCATCGATTGCTTCGTGGTGGCGACATAGATCTCCGCGAGCCGGCGCCGGGTGGCGGTGAGGTCCCGGGCATAGATCTCGATATCGGTTGCTTGCCCGCCGATTTGCGAGATCCAGGGCTGGTGAATGAGGATCTTGGAGTTGGGAAGGGAGTACCTTTTCCCTTTAGCGCCGCCGGTGAGGAGGATCGATGCCGCACTGGCTGCCATGCCGGCTACCAACGTGGCCACGTCCGGCTTGATAAGCTGCATGGCGTCGTAGATAGCAAGACCGGCGGTCACGCTGCCGCCGGGACTATTGATGTACATCTCTATATCTTTATCGGCATCTTCTTTTTCGAGGAATAGAAGTTGGGCGATGACGAGGTTTGCGAGATTGTCGTCTATGCCGGCACCGACGAAGATGATCCGCTCCTTCAGCAGTCGCGAATAGATGTCAAAAGCCCGTTCGCCTCGCGCGGTTTGTTCGACCACCATTGGCACCAAGTGTCCCATTATATACCTTTCTTATTGTCCCGCCAGCGGCGCCGAGACTTCAGTGATGGTCGCATGTTCGACCAAGAAATCGATCGCTTTCTGCTTGCGGACCGAATCGATCAGTGGACCGAACCCGGTGTTCTTTCGGATCATCTCGACCATGGAATCACGAGACAGACCATATGACCGCGCGATCTGCGCGAGTTCGCGTTCGAGATCGCCGGTCGTCACTTCAATCGATTCGACTTTTGCGATCTCCTCGAGCAAGAGCGATGTCCGCACGCGGCGTTCCGCCTCGATGCGATACTCGGCGCGCAGACCTGCCTCGTCTACGTTCTTCGCGCTGAGATATTCTTCCCACGGCCGTCCGATGCGCTGCATATATGATTTCGCATCTCCGAGCAGACTCTCGATCTCATTTTGGACGAGGATGTCCGGCAATGGGAAATCATGCGCGCCCGCGAGTTGCTCCAGCAGCTTCTTCTGCATGGCTTCGCGCGCTTGCGCGGCGCCCACCGCTTCGAGACGCTTGCGGATGTCGGCGCGCAACGCGTCGAGATTTGCGGCCTCTGAGACTTGCGCGACAAATGCATCATCGAGCGCCGGCAGCATCGGCACTTTGATTTCGTGGATCGCCACGTCGAACTTCGCCGCTTTGTCGCGCAGCTGCTCGACATGATAGGTCGCCGGAAAGGTCACGTTGATCGTCCGCTTCTCGCCCGCTTCGGCTCCTATTAGTTGTTCGGCAAATCCGGGCACGAACTTATCCGGCGAGACTTCCGTGGTGTGATCGCTCGCGGTCCCGCCCTCGAACGGCTCGCCGTCGATCGTGCCGACGTAATCCATGGTGACCAAGTCGCCGATCTGGACGCCTCGACCCTCGACAGGTTCGAGCGTGGCGGCGCGCTTTCTCAGCGCCTGCAGGCTGCGCTCGACTTCGTCGTCGGTCACGCTGACCGCGGAACGGTCGACTGCAAGCTGGCGGTGATTGGCCAACACGATTTCCGGACGAACCGCGACGACGGCCTTGATGCGAAGGCTCTTGCCTTCATCGACCTTCTCGAGGTCGATGTGCGGGCGTTCCACCGGTTCGAGATTGTGTTCTTTGAGTGCCTTGGAGTAGGCGTCGGGAACGACGTCTTCAACCGCTTGATGCTCGATGGCTTCGACGCCGACTTGGCGCTCGAATATCCGGCGGGGAACGCGGCCTGGACGAAATCCTGGGAGACGATATTGCTTGACGAGCTTTTGAAACGCTCGTTCGCGGGCGGCTTCGAGATCCGCGGCAGAGACGTCGATGTCGAGCTCAACGATCGTGGGCTCGAGATGGCGAAAGGTTGCGGTCACAGAATCGTACGAGCCAGCCTCCATCGACGCGGGCAAAGCGCTTTCGCGCGGTTCTCCGGGCTATCCTGGCATATGAAAGGCTGGAGCGGAAGACGAGATTCGAACTCGCGACCCTCGCCTTGGCAAGGCGATGCTCTACCACTGAGCTACTTCCGCGGACCACGCGGAAACGTCGGCAAAAGCCGACGTCATCGTCCTCGTTCTGTTAGGCGCGCGTCCTCGATTTCCTTGCGGGGAAACACGGCGTGAGCGCGAATCCGCGATGCATGACCGATACGACGCTCGTCGGATACGTACTCGTCGCGGGCGGCATTATTTTCTTGTCCACGTTCATGTGGATCACCGTCAGCCGCGTGCGCGAACTCGGTCCGTCCACCCGTCCACCGGAACACCACTAGCAGTTATTCGGATTTGCGTGGGCACGAAAGGACTCGAACCTTCACGGGTCGCCCCACGGGAACCTAAATCCCGCGCGTCTGCCAGTTTCGCCACGTGCCCAGCGCAATTGCTGATTCACGCGACGCTCTGTTTATTCCGCCCGCCATATGGCGAGCCGGTAGTATCTATTCGCTCTGCGCTTTGTGCCTGACCTGAAGCAGGTTTCGAACGGTGCCGTCCGGCGAGATATGACGAGCAAGCTGATCTGCGCTGCGCCATTCCTCATCGTCTTCGACGAGTCCATGAAGCAGCAACGTCGCACCGTGCGCGTCGACCCAGATTGTGCGGCGGCTCAACTCCGAATGGGCCGCGAATGCTGACTCTAGCCTTGCGGTGGGATTGACGGTGCGAAACCGCTCGGTGATCGCGGCCGCGGCAAGTGTAAAACCACGCTCGACCGCATCCACGATATCCGGAAGCGCATCGATCGCGACCGCCGACTGCTCGTAGGCGTACGACGCGATGCGGTCCGACTCGCGGCGCACTCGCGCGGCAAAGACCCATCTGCCGGAGCGCGGCGCGACGATGACTCCGGCGGCGGCGCCGAGCACGACTGCTCCGACCAGACCTATACCGAGACGATCCATGTCATTCACGCGACATCAAGCGGCGAGGCTTGAGTCCTTCCCAATTCTTGGTGCGTCGTGAGGGAATCGAACCCCCAACCAACAGATTAAGAGTCTGCTGCTCTACCAATTGAGCTAACGACGCGAGGTGCGTGCGCTGGGGCTCCTATTCGATTGTGGATTGCCGCTTCGCCTTCTGCTCAGCTTCAACGGCTGCTACCCTCTTCGGCCGATGGGCGACGACGTATGACGCGTGCCCTATTTGTCGTCAACTTCTTCAAACTTGACGTATCGAATGTCTATCAACAAACGCTCGCCTATAGACAGTCCGCTATCAAAATCCTTGTAGTCCCAGGTGTTCGACCAATCAAAGAATTGAACAAATGCCAGTTCGGTTGAGGAATCTTTGAGCGTCCAAAGCGACCACTTATTCATGTTCTCGTGTTTGCCTGAAAGGCGATCTATGTCCAGTCCATTTTCAGGAACGTCGTACCGAACACGGATAAACTCCGCATGCTCGCGGTTTACGTCTAAGAAATCATGGCTCCCGTCGCCCCAGTCCTTAAAGTATTTATTGTAGATCGATCTGGCGCATTCGCGGTATTGCATTAGGTTCTCAGTTATATCCGTCATTGGGTTATCCTCATCACACAGACCCAGTTTAAGCTAGACGGAGCGAAGAAACGCCGCGCTTTGCGATGCAGCGCGGCGATACTCATTATTTCTTTTGGCCGCCGGAAAAAGCAATTGCCCCGCCCGAGACTCGAACTCGGAACCACCCGGTTAAAAGCCGGATGCTCTACCGTTGAGCTAACGGGGCGCGAACTAAAATCCACGGCGTCAGTGGTGATGCTGGGGTGAGTGAGGGGAATTGAACCCCCTACCTCCGGTGCCACAGACCGGCGCTCTAACCAAGTGAGCTACACTCACCGCGTGAGCGCGCAAGCTTCGTCGCCCGCGCACTTGCGCCCTACACCCCGGCGGGATGCCAGACGGTCTTGATCTCCAAAAAATCCATGATGCGATGAGGGCTCGGAGCTTGCGCCGTGGCGTCGGCGCCGAAGATGCGAACGCGCTTCACGTTTTCGACTGCGGCCGTCTGCAGACGTTTAGCAACCGTTGCATCGCAGTCCCAGATGCTCAACGCATTGACGTCCATGTGCGAGGCGAGATGCTGCGCGACCGCTTCGCGTTTGCCGGTGAGAATGTTGAGCACACCCGCCGGAATATCGCACGTCGCCACGGATTCGGCGAGCGCGACTGCGCTCATCGGATCGAGCTCCGAGGCGAGTGCGACGATCGTGTTGGCACCGCACAGCGCCGGCATCGCCGCGGCCGCTAGGCCCAGCAGACCTGGAGCGCGCGGCGCGATCACGCCGACCACGCCCGTTGGTTCCGGCGAGCTGACGTTGAAGTGTGGTCCGTTGACCGGATTCTTCGTCGAAAATTGTTGCTCGATCTTGTCGCTCCAACCTGCATACCACACGACAAGGTCCACGGTTTTGTCGAACTCTCGCTCGGCGGCAGTTCGCGTCTTGCCGGCGAGCGCGAGACAATCTGTGAATTGCGATCGCCGTGATTCCATGATCTCGGCGAGCCGGTACAGTATCTGGCCGCGGTTGTACGCCGACCTCGCGGCCCACCCCGGCCATGCACCGCGCGCAGCCGAGACGGCATCGCGGACGTCTTTGCGACTTGCAAGTGAAACGTTGACGTGGTTGCCGCGCGATTCCAACGGATACGTTCGGCCTGATTCCGAGCGCGCGAATGCTCCGTTGATGAACAGCTTCAGCGTCTTTGCGACCGGCACACGCGTCTTCATTGCTCGACCTCCAGGTAGGGTAGGAGACCGTGCACGCCACCCTCGCGGCCGAATCCGCTTTCCTTGTAGCCGCCGAACGGCGACGACGGATCGAACTTGTTGAAGGTGTTCCCCCACACCACGCCGGCGCGGAGCTGCGATGCGATCTTGAAATTCTTGCTTCCTTTGTCGGTCCATATCCCCGCAGAAAGGCCGTACGGCGTGTTGTTGGCTTTTTCCACCGCTTCGTCCGGCGTGCGGAACGTGAGAATGGAAAGCACCGGGCCGAATATCTCTTCTTGCGCAATGCGGTGCGACATCGAAACGCCGGTGAAAAACGTGGGGCGGTACCAGTAGCCGCGCTCGGGCAGCGCGCACTCGGTTTGGAATCGTACGCAACCGTCGTCGTCGCCACTGCGGGCGAGAGCCGTGATCCTTGCGAGCTGTTCCTTGGAGTTGATCGCGCCGACGTCGGTGTTCTTGTCGAGCGGGTCGCCCACGCGCAGCGTCTGCATGCGCCGGTGCAGCTTCTCAACGACGAGATCGTGCACCGATTCCTGCACGAGCAGACGCGAGCCCGCGCAGCAGACATGGCCTTGATTGAAGAAAATGCCGTTGACGATGCCTTCGACCGCTTGATCGAGCGGGGCGTCGTCGAACACGATATTCGCGGCCTTGCCGCCGAGCTCAAGCGTGAGTCGTTTGCCGGAGCCGGCACAGGCACGTGCGATTTCTTTGCCCACGGCTGTCGACCCGGTGAACGCGATCTTGTCCACATCCGGATGTCGAACCAGAGCCGCGCCGGTTGCACCGCCGCCCGTGACGATATTCACCACTCCCGGCGGCAGGTCGGCTTGCTGGATGATCTCTGCCAAACGCAGCGCCGTGAGCGGCGTGGTCTCCGCCGGCTTGAGCACGACCGTGTTGCCGCAAGCAAGAGCCGGAGCGATCTTCCACGCTGCCATGAGAAGCGGGAAATTCCACGGGATGATCTGTCCGGCGACGCCGACGGAGCGTGGCGTTGCGTTTGGGAAACCCCACTCCAGCTTGTCTGCCCAGCCGGCGTAATAGAAGAAATGCTGCGCCGCAAGGGGCACGTCGATGTCGCGAGATTCTTTGATCGGCTTGCCGCCGTCGACCGACTCCAACACCGCAAGTTCGCGGCTTCGTTCGGTGATCGCGCGCGCGATCCGATAGAGGTACTTGGCGCGCGAGGCCGGCGGACAGCGGCGCCAATATTTGTCGTAGGCTTTGCGCGCGCTCTTAACGGCGCGATCGATGTCGGCTGGGGACGCATCGGCGACTTCGGCGAGCGTTTCTTCCGTCGCCGGATTGATGGAGGCGAACCGCTTGCCGCTCTTCGGCCGCGACCATTCTCCGCCGATGAACAGATCGTAACGCGGAGCGATCGCGAGATAGTCGCTGGCTTCGGGTGCAGGCGCGTAGTCCCACGCCCCAGGCTTGGTCAACGGCGAACTCGTCGCGAGCGCGATGCGGCCGTTGTCATCGCCGGATTTTTTCGTCATACGCTGCGCCACGCGCAAATCCCCTTCTAGTCCTTGGTGAAGTAGTCGTCGGATTGATACGCGCCGGTGCGCTCTTTCCAAAGCTGCCGCAGCACGTCGTTCAACAGCGTGCTGGCGCCGATGCGAAACGTCTGCGCTGTGAGGTAGTCGTCGCCGCGGGTCTCCTTGACCAGCACCAGATACTGCAGCGCCTGCTTCGCGGTGCGGATTCCGCCGGCAACCTTCACGCCCACGCGTCGGCCGGTGCGGTCTTCGTAGTCGCGGGTGGCTTCTAGCATCGCGAGGGCGACCGGCAGCGTGGCCGCAGGCGCAACCTTGCCCGTCGACGTCTTGATGAAATCTGCGCCGGCATCCATCGCCAACATCGAGGCACGCCGGACGTTGTCGTAGGTGCCGAGTTCGCCGGTTTCAAGAATGACCTTCAGTTGAGCGTGTCGGCACGCGTCTTTCACGTCCGCGATCTCTCGGGCTACCTCTGCATACCGGCCGGAGAGAAATGCGCCGCGGTCGATAACCATGTCGATCTCGTCCGCGCCTGCGGAGACGGCTTCGCGTGTTTCGGCGACCTTGACGGCTACGCTCGTTTGGCCCGAGGGGAAACCTGTGGCAACCGACGCGACCTTTACCGAGCTGCCTTTGAGCGCCAGGCTGGCAGTTTCGACGAGCGACGGATACACGCACACCGCCGCGACCGAGGGCAGCGAAGCGTCGCGCGAGTCTGGAGCGATGGCTTTGCGGCAAAGCTGCGCGACGCGCGCGGGCGTATCTTTGCCTTCCAAGGTGGTGAGGTCGATGCAGCCGATCACGATCTTGAGCCCCGTGATCTTCGCCTGCTTTTTAATGCTGCGCTTTGCAAGATCGGCTGCTCGTTCTTCAAGGCCGACCGCGTCGATGGTCATCATGATGCGATGAGCTCGTGTACGGCAGATGTGAAGACGGCGGTGTGTGCGTCGACATCTTGTTCCGTGGTGGCCGGCGACATCAAGGCCATCATGTGAAACGGCGAGAGGAGGATGCCGCGATTGAGGGCGTAGAGGTGCATGAAGCGGTCAAGTTCGGGATCGGCGGCTTCTATTGCTTCGCTGCCGTTGCGCGGCGGTGTTGGTCGGAAAAGATATTCGGCGCGGCATCCTAGGCGCGCGACGTGCCACGGAAGGCCGGCGTGTGCGATCGCGGTCTCAACCCCAGCTTCGAACCGCTCGCCGAGCGCGATCATGTGCTCGAACGCGTCGTCGGTTAAGACGTGTTCGAACGTGGCGCGCATCGCGGCCAGCGAAAGCGCATTGCCTGCGAGCGTTCCGCCGATGCCGCCGGTATCGCTGGCGTCGCGTTCGATCATGCTCTCGACGCGCGTGCCGACCTCCGCTGTGAAGCCGTAGGTCGCCGCGGGCACGCCGCCTGCAATCGGTTTGCCGACCACAAACATGTCCGGCTGCAATCCGTGCAGACGAGTGTATCCTCTGGGGCCCGCGCAGATGGTGTGCGTCTCGTCGATGATCAGCAGAGTGCCAGTGCGGCGCGTGATCTCCCGCAGCGCTGTATGGTAGCCGGCGTCCGGATGGACGATGCCCACGTTCGTCATCACCGGTTCCGCCAACACACATGCCACGTCACCCGGCGCGAGTGCGGCCTCGAGCGCGGTAAGATCGTTGAACTCGACGACCTTCGTGGTTTCCATCGGCGGTACAGGCGCTCCGATGTTGCCATGCCGGCTCACGGCCGATCCATTCTCCAATGCGATGAACGTCTCGTCCACCGTGCCGTGGTAGCAGCCATTGAACACGAGCACGTACTTGCGGTTCGTGACCGCGCGCGCTAAGCGGATCGAGAACCGATTCGCGTCGGTGGCGGTGAGACAGAACTGCCAGAACGGTAGACCGAACCGGCGTGTGAGCTCCTCTGAGACCCACAGCGCGTCTTCAGTCGGCAACATCGACGTGATGCCGCGCCGTGCTCGTTGATTGATGGCATTTACAACGGCCGGCGGCGCGTGCCCGGTCATCGCGCCGGTATCTCCCAAACAGAGATCGATGTATTCGTGGCCGTCGACGTCCGTGAAGTGTGCACCCGACGCCTCGGCGACGAAGACTGGGAATCCGCCCGCCCAACGCGCCATCCAATGCATCGGCACACCGCTCAGCATGGAAGTCTGTGCGCGCTCGAAAAACGTTTTTGACTTTGGGCGTTCGCCGACGAACCGCGCCTCTTCACGACGCATCAACTCTGCGAGACGACCGCGATCGATCACGGTGCTCCCGGAGTCCGCACGTCTCTTCGTTGTGGCCGGCATGTTCGAAAGTGGCACCGGTGCTCCCGTCGTTTGACGTGCACGAAACTCTTGCGCCCACCGTGACTCGAACACGGGACAACCCGCTTAGAAGGCGGGTGCTCTATCCAACTGAGCTATGGGCGCGCGCATCGGACCCGCGCGGAAAGTTTAGGTAAGCGGCGCGAAATCGCCTGGCATGGTTCCCGTGCGCATCCGCATCATCACGGCGAGGCTTTCGTGATGTGCACCCAACCCGACGCGATCGCGACGATGAGAAAAATGGCGATGACGACGAAGAGCGTGATGAAAATGCCTCGACATCCCACCGCTCCGCCGGGACCGGGTCTCGGAAACCATCCACCATAGGGGTCATCGCGGGCGGCCCGATTCACGGCTGATTCACGTGTCCTTTAGTTGCGCGCTACGACGATTTCTTATTTGGCGCAAGAATATCGACCGCGGTGATATCCGCGGTCGATATCGGAATTGGTCGGGCGGACAGGTCTCGAACCTGCGACCTGTGCCTCCCAAAGGCACCGCTCTACCAACTGAGCTACCGCCCGTGTACGACTGATTCCGTACGGCGCCGCTGCGCCACCTTCCATCCGAGTTGGATGGCCGTCTTTTTGCGATGACAGTTTGCACATCGCACCTCGCATTTCGTCAGTTCCCGCTCGAGCCACTCTCGGCTCGCATTGCTTCCAACGAGAACGCTGATCTCGCGATCCTTCGTGCCGGTCACGTGGTCGAACTCCAGAACCACAATGTCGCGTTCGCCGCAATCAACACACGGGTGCGCCTCAAGATACCACCAGATGTACTCGCGCTTCCCCTTCCGCTCTCCTTTCGCCCGATTATACCGACCCTTGTTATGTTGATCGCGGTTGCGCCGATAGTGCGCCTTGCAATATGCCCGCTGGCATTTTCGACAATAAGAACTCGGGCGGAATTCTTCGATGTTTTGCGACGAAACGCTGACCACGGTTTCGTGATGCCGCAGTTCGGGCAGCGCTTCGTCTGAATGTCCAGAGCCGGGAGATACATTTGTTTCATGACCCTTTCCTCACGCACGTGTGTGCGCTAGACAAGGGACTGGAACAAATTGGAAAAGATTATTTTGGCTCGACGATCGCATCCTGGCGAAGCATCGCGCGAAGCGCCCTCACCGCGCGGCCACGATGAGAAACTACATGCTTGCGCTCATCGCCCGCCTGCGCGAACGTCATGCGATACGGCGGATAGACAAAGATCGGATCGTATCCAAATCCGGCATCACCCGCAGGGGCAAGAGCTATTGAACCCTCGACTTCTCCGCGAGAAACAACCGGCTCCATGCCCGGCACAACCAACGCACACACGCAAACGAAGCGCGCGCGCCGGGCAGGATCGCCAAACGAATCGCATGCCGCGATGATGTGCGCATTCCGTTCCTGCCACGAACTGTCCACCGAAGGCGTGCGCGCAGACAAAACGCCCGGTCCCCAACCGAGCGCCTCCACTTCGAGGCCGGAATCATCGGCAAGCGCCGGCCCGCTACGTGCAAAGGCAAGCGCACGCGCCTTCAACAAAGCATTGGCTTCATAGGTCGAGCCTGTCTCAACAACCTCGCTATACTCCGGACCGGCCGCGACAAGCAAAGGCGGATCCGGCCCCCACAGCACAAGCAGCTCGCGCAGTTTCCCCGGATTGTGAGTCGCGACCGCCACCGGCACGCGCGGATCGAGAAGCACCTACAGGCCGCGCTCCAGCTTCAGCACCGCCATGAACGCCTCTTGCGGCAGCTCGACGTTGCCCACTTGCTTCATGCGCTTCTTGCCCTCTTTCTGTTTTTCGAGCAGCTTGCGCTTGCGGCTGATATCGCCGCCGTAACACTTGGCGAGGACGTTCTTGCGCATCGCCTTCACAGTCTCGCGCGCTAAGATCTTGTTGCCGATGGCCGCCTGGATCGGCACGTCGAACATCTGCCGCGGGATCACTTCCTTCAAGCGCTCCGCCAGTTGCCGTCCCCACGACGGCGCGTTCGCGGTGTGCACGATGAACGACAGTGCGTCCACCGATTCGCCATTCAACAAAATATCCAGCTTCACCAACTCGCCGGGGCGATAGCCGATCACCTCGTAGTCCATCGACGCATACCCTTTGGTGCGCGACTTCAACTGATCGAAGAAATCGATGATGACCTCGGCAAGCGGCAGGTCGTAGACGAAGATCACGCGTTGGGGCGAGATGTAGTCCATCGTCACCATCGTACCGCGCCGCGATTGGCACAAGTCCATGACGGTGCCGATGTACTCTGCCGGCGTGATGATCGACGCCTTCACGTACGGCTCTTCCATCACGGCGATGTTGGGCGACGGCGGCAACTTCGCAGGATTGTCGATCGACAACATCTCGCCGGCTGTGGTCAACACGTGATACACCACCGACGGCGCCGTCGCGATCAGCGACAGATCGTATTCGCGCTCGAGCCGCTCCTGCACGATCTCCATGTGCAGCAGGCCTAAAAAGCCGCAACGAAAACCAAAGCCAAGCGCGATCGACGACTCCGGCTCAAACGACAGCGCGGCGTCGTTCAGCTTCAACTTCTCCAGCGCGTCGCGCAAGTCGCCGTAGTCATCGCCTTCGTTGGGATACAGGCCACAGTACACCATCGGCGTGACTTTGCGATAACCCGGTAAGGGCACATGCGCAGGCGCATCCGATCCGGTCAGCGTGTCGCCGACGCCGATGTCCGAAACCGCCTTGATATTCGCGATCACGTAGCCGACTTCTCCCATGCCCAACACCTTGCCGTGCACCATGCGGGGCCGGAACGTTCCGACTTCGAGCACTTCGAAGATCGTGTCGCCGGCCATCGAGCGGATGCGCGTCCCCGCCTCGAGCAAGCCGTCGACGACACGGACATACAAGATCACGCCGCGATACGTGTCGAAGAACGAATCGAACACCAGCGCCCGTAAGTGATCGGGACTGCCCTTCGGCGGCGGCACGAGCCGCACGATCGATTCGAGAATTTCGCGTATGCCGATTCCCTCTTTGGCCGACGCCTTGATGCAGCGTTCTTTCTCTATCAACAAAGTATCTTCGACGTCGCGGATCACCGAATCCGCGTCGGCCGCAGGCAGATCGATCTTGTTGATGACCGGAATGATCTCCAGCTTCGCCTCGGTCGCCAAGTAATAGTTCGCGAGGGTCTGCGCCTCGATGCCTTGCGCTGCGTCGATCACGAGCAGCGCGCCTTCGCACGCCGAAAGAGAGCGCGAGACTTCGTACGTGAAGTCGACGTGACCGGGCGTGTCGATGAGATTCAATTCATACGTCTTGCCGTCGTCAGCAAGATAACTCAGCGTGACCGGATGCGATTTGATCGTGATGCCGCGCTCGCGCTCGAGGTCCATCGAGTCGAGGACCTGCGCTTCCATCTCGCGGCCGGCCACCGTGCCCGTGATTTCGAGCAGCCGGTCAGAAAGCGTGGTCTTGCCGTGGTCGATGTGCGCGATGATGCAAAAATTGCGCACTTCCGCGTTGGCGCGCTGCGGCGTTATCCGGTGGGACATGTCGGCACGTAATGGGCGATTGCTTGCAAAACGAACAGCGCGGCCAGGGGCGAGAGGTCCATGCCGCCCAGGATCGGTATGATCGCTTGGAACGGCAGCAATACCCCGTCGGTCAACCAGCGCAGCAGCGTCGCCAGCCCCCGAGGTACGTCAGGCACCCAGGACGCGACGACGCGCGCGAAAATGGCGGCGCACTCGGCCATCAAGACGAAGCGAGCCACATCGAAGAACGTGCAGATAAATCGCTCGTACAAAGGGTTGATATGTGGATCGCTCCCCTGAATATGCGAGCGGCCGACTGATCTAGTCGACCGCAACCGTACCCTAGCCGTCGGCGTCTGCTCGTTACTGGGCCGCCACTTGCGCCGGGATGCCGTCGAGGAACGGCGTCGGATCTATGGGTTTGCTCCAGAGCAGTATCTCGTAATGGCAGTGAGGACCCGTGGCGAATCCGGTCGCGCCGATCTCCGCGATTTCTTGGCCCTTATGAACCGTCTGCCCTGCGCTCACCAGCATGCGCGAGTTGTGCCCATACCACGTCACGTAACCATTGCCGTGATCGAGGACGACCTTGTAACCGTAGCCGCCGTCCCAGTCGGCCGATACAACCGTGCCGCTCGCGGTCGCATAGACGGGCGAGCCGTAATCATTTGTGATATCGACACCAGGATGAAACTCCGAATCCGGATACGACCGATAACCGAAGCCCGAAGACACGTAGCCTTGCGTCGGCCACATCGAAGGAATCGCGTCAAGATAGCGCTGATGCGCTTGAACCGCTGCGAGGCGAGCATCCGCAGCCGATTTCGCTTGCGACTTAAGCAAGCTCTCTTCAACCCACACGTGATTCAACTGCACGTTGAGCGCGGCCAACTGCTCCGACTCGCTTGCAAAAGAAATCGGCCCGCCTTCGCGTCCTCCGGTGAGCCACTGCGCGAACGCCGACCAAAGCGGCGACACCGTGCGCGCCGAAACGCCGACCCGCGCCGCATGAGATTGCGGCTGCATGCCCGCGCGCTGCGGCGTTATCAGCATCGTCGCTTTTGCCGGCGTCTTCTTCGCCCCGATCCCCGTCAGCGTGCGGATCTCTTTTTCATTTTGCTGCAGCAGTTTGAGCCGCTTCCAAATCGATTGCGTCTGTTTGGAAATGTCGGCGAGCTGTTTTTTCTGCTGCGCGTCCATGCGCTGAAGCGTCTGTACCTTCGCTTCCGCCGCATGCACCGCGCCGACATGGGACACCATCAGCGCGATGCAAAGCAACGCGGTGCATAGCGCCGTGACGGCCAGATGCAAATGAGAAATCTCGATCTTGTATATCGATTCGGTGTGGTGAGGGATGATTTTGATAAGGAGCCGCTTATGCGGCGAGAGCAAGAAGTTTTTCACACGACTCCCCTGTAGTGCTTGCATCGCTTGCCAAGGGAGCTCGCGCCGCATCCATTACGTCGCGTCAGGCGCGCTTGCGGCTCGCTATCAGGCCTTGTGCCTGGGCGAGCGCGTCGCGCTCTTCAGTGCTCACCTCTTTGTCGGCAGTGAAATTCCGCACCGCCTTGGCATAGGTCCGAACTTCTTCGCGCGAGTAGATGCTCGACACGATGAACCCATTGCCGCGCTCGTCACACACCGCGAGCGCATAAGAGAGTTCCGATCCCACGTCTGGAAAGGCGTTGAAACGCACGAACCCGACGTTTTGTAGCGCACGTCCCGCCTGCGATTCCAGCGAGGCGAGCCGGCTCTTCAGCTCTGTAAGGTCCGGTGGGACTGCGGTTGCGCCGGGCTCCGCTCTGCGCCTAGCCGCTCCGAACCGTGGACGGGCAATGCCCCAATGGTACAGCCCGATTGCGACTACCGCGAAAAGGGCACCGGCAGCAAATTGCGGGGTGGTCGCCGCAGCCGCGAGGCCGTCGATAAACGTTTGAAATGCGTCGGTCATCAAGCCGGCCTCCGATGGGCTTCGAATCGGGTCAGGTGAGTCCTGCCCTTGCTGATCCACTGTGACCGCCGTGTCCCGGGCGCGCGACGACGATCACTCTCTTCTATGCCAAAGCTGGGGGAGGCTCGTGCCCAGAGCTTTCCGCGGCACTCGAAAGGTCCCGCACGCCGCTGCTACCTTCCGGTCCTGACGGGGTTAGCGGGTTTTCGTCGCGCGGGCCCTGGACGGTCGACGCCTCCCATGCGAACGGAGAGGGAGGGATTCGAACCCTCGAGACGTTTTAGGCGCCTACACGCTTTCCAGGCGTGCCTGTTCAACCACTCCAGCACCTCTCCGCGCGGAACGAAAGCGGCCGACCTTCGCGGTCGACCGTTGCGGTTTCCTGAAGCGACGAATTCAAGCCGGGCCTGCGCCTTCCTTGCTCAAGCCGTTTCTGTAGGAGGGCAAGCATCGCTTGCCCATTTGGGTGAGCGATGCTCACCCTACTACAACAAAGGATGGCCACTCTTTGCGTGGCTTCATCAAAACGCTGGCGGAGAGGGAGGGATTCGAACCCCCGAACGGTTTTTAGCCGTTACTCGCTTTCGAGGCGAGCGCGATCAACCAACTCTGCCACCTCTCCGTACACAAGATATCGTCAAAGCTCGAGGCCGTCCTCGCGCTTCGCTTGGAAGAATGCCTTCAGCATCGCCGATGCTTCGTCTTGCAAGATCCCCTTTTCGACCGTGATGCGGTGATTGAGCAGTGCACTGGCCGTCACATCGAAGACGGAACCGGCGCCTCCACCCTTTGGATCCGAGCACGCATACACCAGGCGCGCGATGCGAGCGCCGACGCACGCGCCCGCGCACATGACGCACGGCTCTTTGGTGACGTAAAGCGTGGCGTTCGCTAAGCGCCAGCCCTTCTGCCTTGCGGCGGCCTGCCGGAGCGCGACGATTTCAGCATGAGCGGTCGGATCGTGGTTGGCTTCTTTCTGGTTGAATCCGACAGCTGCGATCTCACCGTCGATTGTCACCACTGCTCCGACGGGCACGTCGCCGCGAGCTCCCGCGATCTGCGCCAGCTCGAGCGCCCTGCGCATCATCGCGGTGTCGTCGACGGCCATATCCTCCGCGGATCGAATCTGCGCCCGAGTGGGCTCGAACCACCAACCTTCGGCTTCGGAGGCCGACACTCTATCCAGTTGAGCTACGGGCGCGGACGTGGTGCCTCGGGCAAGACTCGAACTTGCGACCAAGGGCTTATGAGTCCCCTGCTCTACCACTGAGCTACCGAGGCAGGCACCGAATTGTGCGGTCGTCGGCCCTTTCGAGGAACCGGCGACCGCTGATGGATCGCGCTCGGAGGGACTCGAACCCCCGACCTCCAGATTCGTAGTCTGGCATTCTAATCCAGCTGAACTACGAGCGCGTACTGTCCTGGCGGAGAGAGAGGGATTCGAACCCTCGATAGCGCCTTAAAAGCACTATAACGGTTTAGCAAACCGCCGCCTTCAGCCAACTCGGCCATCTCTCCACGAGCCGCCCGTCAGTTTACCACAACCGGGGCACGCACATCAAGCGCGCGGCACCCGGCGCCCAAGCCGTGCGATGATCTGTGTGATGGATTCGGCAGCATCCGGGTGAGCCAGAGAACGAGCTGCGCGCCGCATCCGCTCCAACGCTGCGGCATTGCCGAGCAAGTCGTCGATCGCCGGCGCAAGTTCGCGCGATGTCTGCACGCGAATGCCGACGCCGCGCTCTTGCAGATACCGCGTGTTGCGTTCTTCTTGCCCCGGCAACGGGCGCAGCATGACGAGCGGGAGTCCGGAAGCGAGCGCTTCCGAACTTGTGAGCCCGCCAGGCTTTGACACGAGCACGTCGGCCGCGCGCATGTAATCGCACACGTTGTCCACGAATCCACGCACGACCACCGGATGACGAAGCCGTTGGGCGACGTCCGCGAGCCGGCGCTCGAGCCGCTCGTTCTTGCCGACTACCACGACCGTCTGCACATCGAACGATACTTCGTCCAATGCGACGAGCGCTTTTTCAAGCGGACCGATGCCGAGACCGCCGCCCATCAAGAGCAGCGTGGTGCGATTGCGTTCGATGCCGATGATGTCGCGCGCCGTCGATTTAGAAATCGGCCGGGCGAATTTGCCGTCGATCGGGATTCCAGTCACGCGCACGCGGTCGGCCAGCACGCCACGCAAGACCAGCGCTTGTTTCATGGCATTGGTGGCGACGGCGTACGCATCGATGTTCTTATGGATCCAGAACGGATGCACGACGAAATCGGTGACGATGCCGATCACGGGCGGCGCGTCGCTGAATTCGCGTTTGTATTCCGCCATGACGCCGCACGGGAACGCGTGCGTGCAGACGACGACGTCCGGCGCGAAATCTTCCATGTACTGGCGCATGTTGACAGCGGTATAATGATGCAACCACGACTTGAACGCCGATACTTTCGTCGCTCGCTCGGCCTGCTCGTAGATATAGCGGTAGAGCTGCGGCAAGACCTTGACCATGCCGAGGTAGCCGTTGCTGGCAACGCGATGGAAAACGTGAGATGCGTAGCGGTACGAATCGACGACGTGACATTGCGCGTCCGGCCAGCGATCGATGGCCGCGAGCGAGACGGCTTGCGCGGCGGCCGTATGTCCTTCGCCGACGCTTGCAGAGAGGAATAGAATAGTGCGCGGCCGGGCCGCGATGGGAAGCCTGTCGGACTCCAGCTGGAGCGCTATTGCTCGTCCTCCGCTACCGCGTCGCTTGCCTGCTCGAGAAAATCGTTGAGGATATCTTGTGCCAATGACTCGTTTTCCACAAGGCCGCCGGTCTTGTCCGTGACGATGAACTCGTCCGCCGCTTCGCTATAGCATATCGCGAAGTGCGCGCCCGAGTCTGAGTCTTCGATGATGCCCACGACCTCGAATTCGCGCTCGATTGGCGCCGTCTGCGGGTTCCCATTTGCCGGGCCGCCGACGATGATGCGATCCTGAAGCTCAAGTTCCTCGGCGTGCGCGTGATGCTCCATGTTCACCGTCGCGGTATTCGCGTCCCGGGTATCGGGTTCATTTTTGACCCGCGGTCATGGCAAGAAGCGGCGCTCGGCAGCTTGCTGCTCGTCGAGCGTGTTTGAGAACTGGTGCCGGCCCTTGCCTTTGTACACATAGTACAGATACCCGGTCGCGGCCGGATGAAAAGCGGCATCGAGCGACGCCCGGCCCGGGTTGGCGATCGGCGTTGGTGGCAAACCCGCGTACAGATACGTGTTGTACGGACTGTCGATCTTCAGGTCCGCGAACGACAGCGCCGTCTTGTGCGTAGGCAGCGCGTACTCGATCGTCGCGTCGACCTGTAGCGGCATGCCTCGCCGCAACCGGTTGTAGTACACGCTTGCCATCAGCGGCCGCTCGACGTCGACCTTGGCTTCGCGCTCGATGAGCGACGCGGCCGTCACCACCTGCGGCACCGTCCGGCCAAGCTTTCGCGCCGCGGCGGCGTAGTCTGGGGGAAGCTCACGCATGAATCGCGCGGTGAGTGTGGCCGCGACGTCGCGCGGCGTCGCGTCGCGGCGCAATTGATAGGTGTCCGGAAAAAGAAAGCCTTCCAATCCGCGCGTCGTGACCGCGCCGAACTTCATGTTCGTCGAGCGCACGACCGCCATGAACTCATCGCGCGTTCCAATGCCGCGCCGTTGAAGCACGGCGCCGATTTGCGAGGCCGTGAAGCCCTCGGGAATCGTGACCCAAATCGTCGGCGGCCGTCCGCCCGCTTCGAGCACGCCGACAACGGTCGCAATCGATGAATGCGGCGCAAAATCATAATCCGCCGCCTGGATGTCGCGCCCGCCGCCGCGCACGCGGACAAACGCTCCGAACGCAGACGCGGAACGGATCACGCCGGCGTCTTCGAGTTGACGGCCGATGCCGGCGACGCTGGTTCCCTGCAGAACTTCCAGCGTGACCGCTTGTGCCGGCAGCGCGGTATCGGCTTCGACAAGCCACCACGCATAGCAACCCGCGGCTAGCGCAAAAACAACGATGGTGCCCAGCGCCGAAATAATCGCGGCGCGCACTACGGCTGGGCTCTCCGTTGCTGCGCGAGCCAGCCCTCCAGGATCTCGACCGCAGCGAGCCGGTCGACGAGCACGCGCCGTTTGCTGCCCGACAGCCCGGTGTCCAGAAGCTTCCGATTTGCCGCCGCGCTTGTGAGGCGTTCGTCGGCTGTGACCACGGCGCCGTCGAACGCGTCGCGCAGCGCCGCCACGAATTTGTCCATTTTTTCGGTAGCGGGACCATGCGAACCATCGAGCTTCAACGGATAGCCGACGACCAAGGTCTGCGCGCTTCGCTCCGCAGCCAAAGCGACGATCCTGCGCACGTCCTTATCACGCGACGCGCTGTCAATGGTGCACAGCGGCATCGCGGGGAGATCATCACCCTCGCAAACCGCCACGCCGATGCGCACCGAGCCCACATCCAGACCCAAGACTGCGCCCTTCACGACCGGTCGGCCGCCAGCAGCGACCTCGAGCGTTTGCCGAGATGATGCAAGACGAATGGGTGCGTGATCGATGCGAGCGATGCGAACGCTTCATGACCTGCGAGGTCCGCGAGATCGGCCGATGCGAGCGTGCGCAGCGCGGCAAGCTCGCGCGACGTCACCGTGAGCGATTGCTCTCCCGGGCGGCGGGAAACTTCGATCAGTGCGGGATCTTGTGCGCACCTGCGGCATATCAAGCCGCCGGCAAAAGGCGAGAGCGTGGCGCGGCCTCCGGCAAGAGGCCTGCGCCCAAGCTGATCGCCGCATCGTGCGCATGCCGCCAGCTCTGGCGCTAAGCCGAGCGCCGCAAGGACGTGGAGGTCGACCGCCGCCGCGATCGCTCCCGGCGAGATGCCCGCCGAAAGCGCGTCATGCGTCTCGCGCACGACGTCGAAAAGTTCCGGCACGGCCATGCCGCTCTCGCAGAGATCGTCGATCGCCGCCGCGACGTACGAGGCAAACGCGAACGCGTCAGGCTCGACGATGCGTTCCCACGCGCCGCCGACGCTGCTCGCACCGGTCACGATTTCGAGACTCCGGCCGGCATGCAGCGTGATGATCGCGCGATTGAAGAAATCGAGGCGGGCTCCGAACTTGCTCTGGGTCTTGCGCGCTCCCTTTGCGACGGCCGAAATCTTGCCGCGCTCGTGCGACAACAACGTCAGTATCTGATCGGCTTCGCCGAGCGGCCTGCGGCGCAGCACGATCGCTTCGACGGTGTAGGTCTTCACGCGGTCACGTTGGGAGGGCTGTGCTTGAGAAAGACTCTGGCTAGACCCCGCTGAGTTCGGGGGCGCGCCGGTCGTCGCCCATGCCGCGCCCGGTGAAAGCCGAGGGCACAAGATCGGCAAGCGACAGCATGACGTACGAGCCGTCGGGCTTGCAGCGGAGAACGGGCAGGTCGGCGTTGAATTCGGAAAGCACTTGGCGGCACGCACCGCACGGCGTCACGCCGAGTGTGTCGGATGCGGCGATGGCGATAGCAGCGAACGATCGCGCACCGGCGGCTGCGGCCGCCCCGAGTGCGACTCGTTCCGCGCACATGCTCAATCCCAGCGATGCATTTTCAATGTTCGCACCGGTGTAGATGCGCCCATCCGCGGAGAGCAAAGCGGCGCCTACATGGAACTGCGAGTACGGCGCGTACGCGTTCAGCCGCGCTTCCCACGCCTTGATGACCAACTCGTCGATTCGCGCATCGTCAAGTCTCGGCACGTGCTCCTCCTACCGTTGTCCTTGCCTAAGTGTCGCGCGACGAAGCGCCAGGGCGTGAACCGTTTGGCGCTGTCGGCGGTTTGATTCGGACCGACAGCAGCCTTCTCCCGGCGGTTTTTTCTACGACTAATGTCACGCCGCCGTCGATTGCGACTTGCTCGCCCGGCAGCGGCACCCGACCGAAAAGGCCGAACGTATAACCGCCAATGCTCTCGAAGTCCTCGGTCGGCAGGTGCAGCCCGAGCTGGTCGTTGACGTCGTCGATCCCCATACGGGCGTCGACGACCACCTCGCCGTCCGGCAGCCGTACGATATCGGGCGCTTTGTCGCTCTCTTCCGCGTCGTACTCGTCCATGATGTCGCCGACGATCTCTTCGAGCAGGTCTTCCATCGTCACGAGGCCCGCCGTCCCGCCGTACTCGTCGACGATGATCGCGACCGACACTTTCTCGGCCTGCATCTCGCGCATGAGCTCGTCGATCTTTTTGTTCTCCGGAATCGCCTTTATGGGACGCATGAGCGGGCGGAGCACGCCGTCCTGTTCGCCCCGGCTCACGGCGATAAGCAGTTCGCGGTCGTGGACGACGCCGATGATGTGGTCGATGTTGCCTTCATAGACCGGAAGTTTTGAATAGCCTTCCTTGATGACCAGATCGACGGCCTTCGTGATAGGCTGGTCCACGTCTGCACATACCATATCGGTTCGCGGCGTCATGACCTCCCGGACCACGGTATCCCCCATCTCGAAGATGGAATGGATCATCTCCTTTTCTTCTTCTTCCAAGACGCCTTGCTTTTCGCCGACCTCTACCAGCGTGCGGATATCGTCTTCGGTGACATACAGTCCCTTGGCGCTCGGCTTTCCGCCGACGAGCCGGATCATCCAGTGGGTTATGAACAGCATGAATTGCGTGATGGGCCACAGCACAAAGCGGGCCGCCTTTAAGAACGGTGCCAGCCGCGGCCCCCAAATGGTGGGATTCTGGACCGCCACCATTTTCGGAACGATTTCCCCGAAGATGAGCACGCAGACAGTCATCAGGACTGTGGCCCAGAACACCGGCTTTGTGATGCCCGCCGCGATGGCAAGCCACGTGGCGAGTGAATCACCCACGAGCAAGACGATGACGTTGCCCACGAGGATCGTGGTCAGATAGAGATCGCGGCCGTCATGCAGCCGCATCAAGTCTTGAGTTTTTTCGTCCGCGGGGCGCTGCAAGATGCGCACGCGCGTCAAAGCCAGCAGCGCAGCTTCAGAGGCGGCGAAAAAGCCGGCAAGCGCTATCAAGAGTATCACGCCGACGAACGCCAGCGTTTTTGGATCGATCACGCGTGAATTTCGTCCGGCAGACTGCCGGACCGCCTACTGCCGGATGTGTCCGTCATAGCTCCTCTGGTACTTAATGCTTCGCCGCGGCGCAAAGGATTACTTGCCAAGCAGCGCGCTGCCGTAGACGAAGACGCCGACGATTCCCGCCGCGATAGCGGCCACCAAGACCGCCGCTGCGCCGGCGTGCTTGGCCGCGCGCGCGAGCGGGTGGTTTTCCGGTTGGTACAGATCGATCGCGTGCTCCAGACAAGTGTTGAACAGTTCGGCGGTGAGCACGAACGCGCAGCTGAGTGTCACAACCGCCCATTGCCATGGACCGAATCGCAGCGCGAGTCCGCCGGCGACGGCGACGGCGGTGAGCACGAACTGGATGCGGAAATTCGGCTGCTCGACGAGCGTATGATAGATGCCGTCCACTGCATCGATCACGGCGTGCGCGAACGAACGATCGCTGCTCACGATGCGGTCAACCTCGACACGAGTCGCCTCGTAAGCCCGTGCATGCGCGCGGCCTCGCGCCGCTCGTGATGATCGTACCCGCACAGATGCAGCGTACCGTGGACGAGAAGGCGCACCACTTCGGTCTGCAGCGGCGCATCGTATTCCCGCGCTTGGCGTCGCGCCGTCTCGACCGAGATCACGACGTCGCCGAACGGCTCTCCCGCGTCCAATCCGTTGCCGATATCGAACGCAAGCACATCGGTGGCTTGATCCTTGCCGCGGTATTCCCGGTTCAACTTGCGGATCGCGCTATCGGTGGTGAGCACGACCGTGATGTCGCCGCAGACCTTCGGCGCGGCATGCGCCAGAGTGGCCAGCGCCGCGGTCGCAAGCGCCGTTCGTCGCACGCCCCGCCAGGGCTTCGCCGCCTTGATCTGGACGCGCGGGCCCGTGCCGGGCGTCCGTTTAGCGCTGCCGCCGGCCATACGCCTCGATGATGGTGCGGATAAGCGGATGGCGCACGACATCGGCTTCCGTCAGCCGGACGACGGCGATATCGCGCGACGAACCGAACAACGATTGTGCCCGAAGCAGTCCCGAGCCCGATGGATTGGGCAAGTCTATTTGCGTATCGTCGCCGCAGACGACCATTCGCGACCCGGCGCCGATGCGCGTGAGGAACATCTTCATCTGCTCGTCGGTCGAGTTCTGCGCTTCGTCGAGGACGACAAACGATTCCGCGAGCGTGCGTCCGCGCATGTACGCAAGCGGCGCCACTTCGATCTGTCCGCGCTCGAATGCGCGCTGCACCGCTTGCGGTTCCATGATCTCCCCCAGGGCGTCGAAAAGCGGACGAAGATACGGATCCACTTTTTCCTGGAGGTCGCCCGGCAAGAAGCCGAGTTTTTCGCCGGCCTCGACCGCTGGCCGCGAGAGCACGATGCGCTGCACTTTGCCCGACCGCAATGCTTCAAGCGCCAGCACGACCGCGAGAAAGGTCTTGCCCGTACCGGCGGGTCCGATGCCAAACGTCAACGTGTTCGCGCCCACCGCCTCGACGAATGCGCGCTGCCCCGCGCTTCGAGGGCGCACGGGCCGGCCTTTGCGCGTCACCGCAAGCGGTTCGGCCGTTTCGGCACGCTGGTTTTCGTCGATGTCGGTCGCGAGCGCGTGGCCGACGTCCTCAACGGTGAGTTCGCGGCCGTCCAACGCCGCGCGCACGAGCCGCTTCATAGCCGCCGCGGCGGTCGAGACGGCGCGTTTGTCGCCTGCGATCACGATCTCATCGCCGTTCACGTGCACGCGCGCAAGCGTCGCGCGTTCCAGCGCGTCGAGATTCGCATCGAGATGTCCGAAAAGACGCAAGCGGTCGTTGAGCCCGCGGATGGAGATGATCGATTCGGATGTCGCTTGGGCCAACGTGATCCTTTGCGGACTTACCAGTCGCTCGCGCTTTGGTTGCCTGCACGCAGTCCGACGGGCGGCCCGATGATGGCCGCCGCGATGATCGCGGCTGCGGCGACGGTCGCGCCTTCGGTCACCAAAAACTGCCGCCCTGCGAACGCAGCGCCTCTCGCGCCGCCTCCGGAAGATCCAAGCGCGCTCGGTGAGTAAACGGCGAATCCGGAATCGAGTCCGGGCGTATCGAACGCAGGCATGGTCGGCGCTTCCATGGGGGTGAGCGACGTCATCGCCTGATCTGCCGGCGGTGCGGAATACGGAAGCGCTGCCGGTCTTTGCACGGCGGGCGCCGGGCTCGGCATTACAGCCGCTTGCATTCTCGTCCGCAAGGCGCGCGCGGCCCGCTGCGCCGCCGCGGTCCGGGCCACGCTGTCGCTCTGCGCCGCTGCGGCCTCTATCTGCGCGCGAACCGCATCGGGGCCGCCGGCTGCAGCTTTCGCTTTCGCTACCGCCTTACGCACCGAGTTGATCGCGCTCACCACCCATAAGATGACGAAAACTGCGATCAGAAATCCGGACATGTGCCGCCTACGACGTCGGCGGATTCGTCGGCGAGGTCGGCGGCGTCCCACCCTGCTGCCCGCCGCCCGTCGACTGGCCTGCGATCGTCTGCCGCATCTCGGTGTCGGCGAGCACGTTTCTCATGCGGTAGTAATCCATCACGCCGAGGTTGCCGCTGCGAAACGCCTCTGCCATCGCTGCGGGGACCAACGCCTCGGCCTCGACGACTTTGGCTCGCATCGCCTGCGTCTGCGCTTTCATCTCTTGTTCTTGCGCAAGCGCCGCGTACTGGCGTTCCGCGGCTTTGGCCTGCGCGACCCGGCGGTCGGCTTCCGCTTGCGCGGTTTGCAGGTCGGCGCCGACGTTGCGGCCGACATCGACATCGGCGATGTCGATGGAGACGATCTCGAACCCGGTTCCCGCATCGAGTCCTTTTGAGAGGACCGTCTTGCTGATGTGGTCGGGGTTCTCGAGCACTTCTTTGTAGTCCAGACTGCTGCCGACCGCCGCGACCACGCCTTCGCCGACGCGCGCGATGATCGTGGCTTCGCCGGCGCCGCCGACGATGCGTTCGACTTTAGTTCTGACGGTGATACGCGCCTTGACGTTCAATTGAATGCCGTCTTTGGCCACGCCCTGAAAGATGGGCGTCTCGATGACTTTCGGTGTCACGTATGCCGCCAGCGCTTCCTGTGGATTGCGGCCTGCCAGATCGATGGCAGCGCCCTGACCCCAATCGAGGGTGACCTGCGCGCGTTGCGCGGCGATCAAACTCCCGATCACGACGTCGATGTGGCCGCCCGCCATGTAGTGCGCGATGAGTTGGTCGGTGGTGACGTGCACGCCGGCCTTCGTGGCGACGATGAGGTTATTGACGATGATCGACGGCGACACGCGCATGATGCGCATCCGCACGAGGCTGAAGATGCCGAGGGGTACGCCGGCGGCGCGAGCGCTGATCCACAACCCGAACGGGAAGTAGTACAAAAAAATCATGAGCGCGATGAACGCGAGGACGGCGACGAACAAGAAAAACAAGCTTGGGCCTTCCATTCCTGTGATTCGCTCCTAGCGCTCTCGCGCGTAGCCTAAAGTGCTGGAAAGTTGCGGAAGCGGTCGACTTCCTTTCGGGCGCGCGCGACACCCGCCGCACGCTCGCGGCTTACAACCGTTTGACGACGATCGTCGCGCCTTCGACGCGATGCACGATCACTTTGGTCTGCGGGGGCACGAAGTCGCCCTCGGTCTGCACTTGATAGCGCTTGCCGTCCACCACCACCACTCCGGCGGGCCGGAGCATGGACTCAGCGACGCCTTCCTTACCTACTAGGTACGTCGGCGCAGTGGCGGCGACATAGCCCTCAGATGGCAACTGTGTACCCGCGAACGCGAACTTTCGTCCGAGCGCGCTCTCCGGCAGCCAGCGCAACAAGAAGATGAATATCGCGATCGAGACGATGAGAGAAATGGCCGTCGTCGTCAGACCCAATATCCAAACGCCGCTTCCAAATGCGAGCACGATGCTCGCAAGGATGAGCGCGCTTCCGGTGAGACCCGATATCCCATGGCCGGGCAGCACGTGGAATTCGAACAGCAATCCGATGACGCCGAGTCCGAACAGTGCGGTGATCACCCAATTCGACGTGCCCGCGACGACGTGCGCGCCGAAGAAGAGTCCGAGCGCTGCGACGCCGATGATCCCGGCGATGAGATGCATCGTCTGCATCTCGACGAGGATGCCCAAGAATCCGATGGTCAGCAGCAGGCCCGACACCGCGGGCTGTGCGACGAATTCGGCGATCCGTTCGCCCCAGGTCGGCTCCGAGATCGCGATGCGCGAACCCGAGAAACCGGCGAACGCCAGTGCGCCATCTTGCGTGGATTCGATCGCGTCTGCATAACCGTGCGTGCGCGCTTGCTGCGGATTGAGAGAAAGTATCTGCCCCTTTTTCTTCAGGCCCGGGATAACGACTTCGGGATCCACGAAACCGGCCGCGATCTGCGTGTCGCGATGGTGAGCTTGGGCCAAACCTTCCATCTTGGACCGGAACGCCGCGATCATCTTCTCATCGACCGGACTCTCACCGCCTACGCCTATCGTGATCGGGAGCGCGGCGCCCAGACTCGATCCGGGTTCCATGATGATCTTATCGCAGGACAGCGCGATGAGCGCGCCTGCCGACCAAGCGCGGCCGGTGACGAACGCGATCGTCGGTATGCCAACGTCCGTCAGTGCCTGACTGATGTCGAGCGCGTCGTCCACTGACCCGCCGTCGGTGTTTATCCGCACCAAAAGCGCGCTCGCGCCGTTCGCCCGTGCTTCGTCGACCGCGCTCGCGACGCGATGCGACATGCCTGCGTTGATCTCGTCGTCGATGTCGACCACTTGCACGAGCCGCGCGGACGGCGCGCTCGCGCCGGCGCTGCCCGCTATCGCAAACCACGGGACGAGGCCAACCGCGATGAAGGCCGCGCACGCGGCCATGCGCAGCGGACGCAGCCGACGCGAACGAATCACGTTGCAGCCCTCGCATCCATGGCGGCGTGAACAGCTTCCTGAATCGCCTTGCCGGGCGCTTTGTCTTTGAGCGCGGCCATGGCAGCCTTGATCGCTTCCGGGAATTTTGCGTCGGCGGGCAGCGAGCGAACGAGCTCACCGACGTGCGAACGAATCTCGTCGGCGGATAGCTCTTTGGGAAGATATTCCATCAAGATGACGCGCTCGCGCGACTCTTTGTCTGCGAGATCCATGCGGCCGGCTTTGGAATACTGTTCGATCGAGTCGTCGCGCTGCTTGACCTGCTTGCGCAATACGTCTTCTTGGTCAGCGTCCGCGAGGGCGGCCATGGCGTCGATCTGCTTGTATTTCATGGCCGAGATCGCCATGCGAATGGTATCGGTACGTTCGGCGTCGCGCGCTTTCATCGAGGTCTTGAGGTCGGCATGGAGTCGCTCAAGGATGCTTGGCATTCTGCTCCATTTGGCGTCTGTGGCCAAAAGTAAGGGCGACCTTTCGGACGCCCCAAGGAAGAACCTTTACCCGTCAAGCCCCTACGTGCGCCGCTTGCGCGCCGCTGCGGACTTCTTCTTCTTGCGAACACTCGGCTTTTCATAGTGCTCGTGGCGGCGCGCTTCAGCGAGCACACCGGCCTTTTGACAAAGCTTCTTGAACCGCTTGAGGGCGCTCTCGATGGACTCGTTCGGACCGACTCTTGTTTCCATATTCAACACACCCCCTTCGCCTTCGGCGCGCCTTGGCGCGTCCGTTTGCTAGCGCTTGAGACACGAGAAGCGGGCCTTCAGCCCGCACCCGGTACATTTATAGCGACTAGTTGAGGCACTGGTTCGAGCTATCGGATGGTGCCCCTTGCGCACCAGCGCTGTACCGGCGGGTTCCGGCTTGCGATTTCAGGCAAAATCGAAAACGTTCCGAATTTCGGGACGGCCCAGGGCTAGCTTCGGCCGTGGCACGTGCCGCCGCCCGCGTCTGCGAAGCGCTCTCCGGGGATCGGCACGAATTGCCAATCGTAAGCCCCCGACCGCAAGGTCATGAACAGAATCCCGTAGGTGGTCCAGTTCCGCACCAAGCTGTTGGCAGCCGTCCAGCTGAAAAAATCGTGGCTCTTGCCGCCGGTGCCGACGACGAATTCTCGGATTCCGCGAGCTTGGTCGAGCTTGCCGTCGGGTGTTTGCGGCGCAAAGCGCTCGTAGTCGTGATCGTGGCCTCCCAGAACGACATCGGCTCCGGCGGCGTAGAGGTCATCCCAAAACGCCGTGTATTGCACATCCGAATGATGGCCGCCCGACGAGAATCGCGGCTGATGCCAGAACGCGAGGGTGCACGGATCCCTGTGATTTGCGAGGTCGGTGCGCAGCCAGCGCTCCTGTGGAGATCCCGTGTCGCAGCCGCCCACCTCGTCGCAGTTTCCATTGAGTGAGACGATGTGCCACGCGCCGAGGTCGATACTGTAGTAGCCTTTCGCGGCGTCTCCGGCTCGCGCACCGAAATACGCGAAGTATCCGGCTGCGTCCGGCGTGTAGTACTCGT
Organism: Candidatus Eremiobacteraceae bacterium; assembly: GCA_036511855.1. Taxonomy (NCBI): domain Bacteria; kingdom Bacillati; phylum Vulcanimicrobiota; class Vulcanimicrobiia; order Candidatus Eremiobacterales; family Candidatus Eremiobacteraceae; species Candidatus Eremiobacteraceae bacterium. Next base: position 30,674 of record DATCBN010000039.1, read on the forward strand.
GGTTGCCGGGCGTCGGATACGTGATCGACTTCAGCTTGCCCCACGACAAGTCGTACGAGCGCGCGAAGCCGTCCGTTGTCGCGCTCTGGTATTGCTCGTCGCCGAGCGCGAGCACCGCGTCCACATGTCTGCCCTCGATCAGGCGCGCGGTATCGGCCATCCGGCACCATCCGAGCAGCGTTTTGAGCGTCCTGTCGATAGTGCCGTACGGGTCGCAAGCGATGTCGCCGGCGGCAGCGATCTCGATATTCGGTTGTGCGGCCGGCGCCGGAGATTGGAGCGGCTGCGCGAGCAGCGCTAGAGCAAAGATAAGCGCGAGCATCGTCCGTCTTTATTCCCGCTGCGGGCTCGGCCCTGGCGGTTGTCGGTACTAGGGTAAGCATCGCTTGCCCCGTTTTTTGGTAGGAGGGCCATTGTACTAAGGCAAGCATCGCGTGCCCAATTGGGTGAGCGTTGCTCACCCTAGTACGAGTTGCTCACCCTCCTACAGAGGCCAGACTATGCCATTTGTTCCCACACGAGCGGCAAGAACACGCCGCTCGGCGCGCGCACGGAGAGATCGCAAAGCGGTGTCGCCTCGGTGGATTCCGGATTGACTTCGACGACAAATGCGCCGGCTCGTTTCGCGATGGAGACCAAACCGGCCGCCGGATACACCGCCGCGCTCGTGCCGGCGACGATAAAGACTTCCGCCGCCGACGCGACGTGCTCGGCGCGCTCCCACGCGACTTGTGGTAGCATCTCGCCGAACCACACAACTCCCGGCCGCATCAGCGTACTGCACGAGCAGACGATAGGTCTGTCTGCATCGAATTTCGGCCGCGCCGGCCCGCCTGAAATCGAAACTTCCCTCGCGCAGCCGACGCACCGCCACGTTCGAATGCTTCCGTGCAGCTCGACCACGTTTTGCGATCCGCCCTCCACGTGCAGCCCGTCGACGTTTTGCGTCAGCAAACAGAACGCCGCGTCGCGTTTGCCGAAGCTGCGTTCGATCCGAGCGAGCGCGACGTGACCGGGATTCGGGTGCGCTTCCAGCACCATCTGCAAACGCATCCGATACCACCGCGTCACCAGCTCGGGTTCACGCGCAAAGGCCTCCGGCGTTGCAAGGTCCTCCGGCCGATAGCCGCGCCACAGCGCTGTCGCTCCGCTGCGAAAAGTCGGAATGCCGCTTTCGGCGGATATCCCGGCGCCCGTCAGCACGGCGGCGTGGCGCGCGCGCGAAAGCCATCCAGCGATAACGCCGGCAGCTTCTAACCCGGCGGCCAGCCGAAATGCCGTCCTGCCATCACGTGCATATGCAGATGGAAAACTGTCTGCCCTGCCTGCGGTCCTGAGTTGAGCACGACCCGATAGCCGCCGTCCTTCACCGCCGGCTCGCCCATCTTCGCGGCGACACTCATGAGCTTTCCGAGCAACGCCGGCGCGTTGCCGGCAGCGGCGGCGGCCGGCAGATCGGCCAAATGCGCGCGCGGAACCACCAGCACGTGACTCGGCGCGACGGCGTGGATGTCGGTGAACGCGACGACATCTTCATCTTCGTACAAGAAATGCGTGCCGAACTTGCCCGCGACGATCTCACAAAATATGCACGTCTCAGTCATGTGGCCCTCCCGCGAAAGACATGGTCTCGAAGTGCAACCCACTATCCGGGCTCGGGATATAGCCGAGCACGTCGGCGTCGAAGACGATCGGCGGGGACGTGTGGACGATCGCCACCACCGGCGCTTGATCCCGAATACGCGCGAGCGCCTCGCGATAGATTTTCTCTCGCGCCGCGCGATCCAGGGTCGAACGTCCGGCCAGCATCAGCCGGTGAAACGGCTCATCCATCCAAAACGCAGTGTTGTTGGCGTCGGGCGCGACCGCGCTATCTTTGTCCAGCAGCGGATAGAGAAAATTATCGGGATCGCCGTCGTCGCCGGTCCAGCCCATGAGCGCGAGATGATGTTCGCCGCTGCCGACCTTCACGAGGTACATTCCCCATTCCATACCAGTGAGCGTCGTGGTGATCCCTACCGATCGCAGCTCGCTCTGTATGGCCTCCGCCACGCGCTGCGGTTCGGGCACGTACGGACGCGGCAGCGTCATGTACCACAAGGGCATGGAGAACCCATGAGGATATCCCGCCTGCGCGAGGAGTTTGCGCGCCCCGGCCGGGTCATAGGGGTACGCCGTGTTCACGCCGTGCGGCCAGACCTCCGGCGGAACGAATTCGGTCGCGACGATCGCCGCCGAATCGTAAAAATTCTTGACGATCGCATGCGTGTCGATCGCCTCGTTGATCGCGCGCCGGACCAGGACGTCGTTCAGCGGCTTCAACTGATCGTTCATGGATAGATACATGATATTGTTCGGCGGCTGCCGATAGACGCGAAACTTGGCATTGGCTTGCAGGGCGGGAAGGTCGTCCGGGCGCGGAAACTCCAGGCCGTCGATGTCGCCCTTTTCGAGCTCGAGCACCGCAGTAGCCGGGTCGGGGATGTCGCGCACGACGACGGTGCCGATCTTCGGACGTTTTCCCCAGTATCCGGACCACGACTTCAGCGTTATGTGGTCGTCCTTCACCCACTCCGCTACTTCGTACGGTCCCGTGCCGCTCGGCTGCGTGTAGTAGTTTTCGCCAAGCGTCCGAAGCGCTGTGGGCGACGAGATCGAAAAGGCCGGCATCGCGAGATCGGCGATGAATGTCGCGACAGGCGAGCGCAACTGGACGCGGATTTCGTACGGCGAAACCACCGCGACCGACTTGATGACACTCGGGTACGACCCGAATTGGCTATGGAAGTACGAGAAATGCGGATCGTCTTTCATCCAGCGATCGAAATTGTACTTGACGGCCGCAGCGTCGAACGGCGTGCCGTCTTGGAAGATGACGCCGCGCCGCAGGGTAAACGTGTACGTCCGTCCGTCGGCGCTCGATGTCCACGAAGTGGCCAATTGCGGTTCGGGCGTGAATCCGCCCAAGTGGTAGTGGGTCAATCCTTGCAGCGTCACGCGCGCGATATTGAACGAAAGACCATCGGTGGCGATGGCGGGATCCAGCGACACCGCATCTTTGTTGCGGCCGAATACGAGCGGCCGGTCTTGTGCCGGCCCGGAGGCACAACCGGCGGCGAGGATCGCGGCGGCCGCGGCTGCCGCCGCGAATATCCGTCGCACGCTCTAGTGGCTCAACGACATCAGATTGAAGTCTTCCGCGGTGTCCGGATTCGGTATGAACCCGTTCACGCCGGACCGGAAGACGGTCGGCGGCGAATTGTGCGCGATAGGAACGGCCGGCACTTGATCGTGCACGAGCAATATCGCTTTTCTGTAGATCGCGTCGCGTTTCACGGGATCGGTTTCCACTTGGCCCGCCATCATCAACGCATGAAAGGCATCGTTCTTCCAAAAACAGACGTTGTTCGCACCGGGCGGTCTCGCGCTGTCCTTATCGAGAAGGGCGTAGAGAAAGTTGTCGGGGTCGCCATTGTCGCCGGACCAGCCGTAGAGCGCAAGGTCGTGTTCGCCGCCTTGGACTTTCGCGAGGTAAACGCCCCATTCAAAACCCTGCATCGTGGCTTGGATGCCGACTTTCGCAAGATCTTGCTGGATCGCTTCGGCGACGCGTTGCGGCTCCGGAAGATACGGGCGCGGCGCGGTCATGAACCAAAGATGCGTGGTGAATCCGTGGGGGAAGCCCGCTTGCGCGAGCAATCTGCGCGCGTCGACAGGATCGTACGCGTACGGCGTGACCACGCCGTGCGGGCGTACGGCCGCAGGCAAGAACTCGTCGGCCGGAACGGCAGATGGATCGTAGAAGTCGCGCACGATGGCACGCGTATCGATGGCCTCGGCGATGGCGCGCCGCACCAGCACGTTTGTAAACGGCGCATGCAATTCGTTCATCGACAAGAACATGAGATTATTCGGCGGCAGGTGATAGACGGTCAGTTTGGGATCTTTGCGGATCTGCGGCAATATGTCGGGTTGAGGGTATTCCCAACCGTCGATGTCGCCGTGCTGTAGCGCGAGCAGCGAAGTGGAGGCGTCCGGTATGTCACGCAGGATGACGGTCTTGATCTTCGCCTTCACACCCCAGTAGTCTGGAAATGCCGTCAGCGTGATGTGATCGTCCCTCACCCACTCGGTCAGCATGTATGGGCCGGTTCCGATTGGGTGAAGGAAGTAATTCTCGCCTTGGCTCTTCACCGCGGCCGGCGAGGAAATGCTGAACGACGGCATGGCGAAGTCGACGAGCAATGGTGCCACCGGCCGCGTGAGACCGAATTCCACCCGGTCGGGCGCGAGCACCGTCACGCGCGCGATCGTGCCCGGGTAACCGCCAAATTGGCTGGCGTAGTACGCAAAGTCGCCCCACTTGTGATACGGGTTGTTCGTGAACCGCCAGCGGTCAAAGTTGAATTTCACCGCGTCTGCGTCGAACGCCGTGCCGTCGTGGAATTTCACGCCGTTCCGCAGAGTGAAGATCCACGTCTTGCCGTCTTTGCTTTCCGTCCAGGAAGTGGCCAAGCTTGGCTCGACATCGAACGAACCCGGTTTGTAACGCGTCAAACCCTCTGACGTGGAGCGTGCGACGTTCAGCGAATTGCCGTCCGGCGCCAACGCAAAATCCAAGGACACCGCGTCTTTGTTGCGCCCAAAGATCAGCGTGTCGCCCGCGCTTGTCTGTGGGCCGCCGCATCCTGCATTGAGCAAGGTCACCGCGAAAAGAACGAATGCCGCGCGCATGCCGGCTGCTACGATCCGGAGATGATGAAGGACCATTTGTATTCCAGCGCATTGCCGGCGGTATCGATGCCGCGAAGCCTCACGGAAACCGGGCCCGTGCCGAGATCGTCTTGCGGAAGATACGAGATGAAATCGGACGTGCGGATGGCGGCAGCCGAAACGTCGATTCCATCCACCCATAGTCGAAGCGAATCAACCTGCATTCCTAAATCTCCGAGCGTCGCGAACGTGGCGAATAGGCTTGGACGCCGGTTGTTGACCGAAGCGCCCGACGCCGGTGCCGCTTCTCTGACGGAAGGCGGGGTGGTGATGATCGTGAGCGGGTCGGCGGCGACCGCCTGTGCGCGGACCGTGCCTTTCGCTGCCCGCACGATGATGGGCGCGTTGATGAAATTCGTGCCCACTTGCACGTCGAAGGAACCTTCGTAGCGGCCGGGCTGTGTCTCCGGCATTTGAACGCCGCCCACGAGGTCTCCGATATCGAATGAGACGTCGGCGCCGCGCGACCCGTTTGCGACGACGTCCAGCACTTGACCGGCGCGCAGCGCCTGGTCGGCGTTGTCGCTGACTGAGTCGATACGCAAAGCATCGGGTTGCGGTGCGGCAGTCGCCGTGGAACCCGGCGCCGCCGGGGAGAGCGCGACGACGTCGCGGACTTTGCCCGTTTTTGGATCCGCCCGCACCGTGACCATATCCGCGGCTTTCAGATCGCCAAGGGTCGCAGTTTGTCCGTCGAGAGAAACGGCGGTGGCCGCCTTGTCGCCGTTGACCACTCGTCCATTCGTCAAGACCATGCTCCAACCGGCGACGCTGGCCACCGTTCCGGTATAGCCGGTGAAGATATCTGCGATCGAGGCGAGCGCGCCGGCACCGTCAAGCACCGCGATAAGTGTGTCGCCCGGCCGGACCTGAGAGATGGACCCGTTGCCCGTGATGTTGCCGCGCGTCTCGCGAAATTGGATCTTGACGCCGGGCGGCACCGCGATGCGATATTCCTGTTGATCGACGCCGATGTAGACCGCGGGTGAACTCCCGGTGAGATCGACGCGATTCACCGTGCCCTGCAGCGTGCGAGAGAGCGCGACTTGCGTCGACGAAGCCGCTCCCGACGGCACAACAGAGCTGTTGGCCGACGTGATCAGCACCCGGTGCGCCGGGCCGTCGAACGCGACGCTGGCGCCAAGGCCGGCCGCAAGCGAACGCAGCGGCAACATCACGCGGCCCTGCATGAGAAGCGGCGCCGCGTTGAGGGCGACGCGCTGGCCGTTGACGAGCGCGCTTGGTTCGCCGATGCGCATGACTACTTGGCGGACGACCGTCGTGAAGGTGACGGTCTTCGCATGGCCGTCGAAGGCGACATCGGCGTTCAACGCACCGGCCGCCGACCGCAGCGACACGTACGTCTTATCCTTGACGGTGACGACTGAACTCGCGGGCAGCTTCGTGCCGTCCACGAACACGACCGTCGCGGGGCCGCCGATGAGTGCGGCAAGGACGAGAGCGATCACAGGCGCAGCGCCTCACGGTAGACGTCGGCGGTCATTCGCGCCGTGCGATCCCAAGTGAATGCTCGCGCGCGGCTGCGCCCTCGGGCGCGAAGCGCGTCGATCTCGGGTCCTCCCGCGATCACGGTCTTCAACTGTTCCGCCAACGACGCAGCGTCGTCGTGCGCGAACGTGAGCGCGGCGTCGCCCGCGACCTCGAGCAGCGCCGGCGTTTGCGAGACGATCACCGGCGCACCCGCCGCCATCCCCTCTAGCACCGACAATCCAAACCCCTCATACGATGACGGCTGCACCGCAGCCGCGCATCCCGCGTACAGCGCTACGAGATCCTCTACGTCCACATGCCCGAGCGGCACAATTCTTCCGTATCTCGAAGCGTACCTATCGCTCACAAATGTGAACGGTCCGTCCTCGGTCAGCGCGAGATCGCATGGCACTTCCAGCTTGCTCCACGCTTCCGCAAGCGTTTCGAGATTTTTGTGCTTGCGGTGATTGCCGGCGTACAACACGTACGGTGCGAGCAGGCCGAACCGCTCGCGCGCTGCGTGAGATCTCACGGCGCGCGCCGATTCCTCGACGTAGTATTTTTCTGCGACGCCCAACGGAACCACGCGCACTGAACTTTCAGCAAGATCGAGATGACGTTTGAGATCCGGCAATGTGGCGCGAGCATCGGTGATCACCGCACGCGCGGCGTGAGCGAGCGGTTTTGCGACGAACGTGTAGTACACCGGAATCTTCCAGGAGAAGTATTCCGAAAACCGGCGGTGGATGAGATCGTGAATGGTGTACACGAACGGCACGGGCGAGAATCGCGGAGCATAGACCGACATGAAGTGGCTGAGATCGGCGCGGCCTCGCATAAGCCGGGGAAGCGTGACCTGTTCACCAAATGAAAAATTGGCGGCGGCTGCATCGCTGATCCGGATCACCTCGACGCTGGGAGCGTGAATGTCGGCGTTGGTCACGATTATGAAATTGAGATCGGGGGCTACGCCCGGCAGGCGAGCGACGAGCTCGCGCACGTACGTTTTCATGCCGACGGACATCTGGCGCGTGAACCGAGCGTCCAGTACCACGTTCGGCGGCGGCATGGGCGCTCGTTCGACTTGTAGGGCTTTTGGCCTTGGTCGTGGCCACGCGACCTATAAGGGCAGAGTATGATTGGTCACTTCTAATCAATTCGCCCCATAGTTGGCAGGGTGTGGAGTATGTTACGTCACAAAACAGTTCTTCGCCTATTTATTCGTCGGACCGGGCGAGAAAGACCCTGAGGAGGGGCGCGGTGGGCCTGACCGGGATACTTTTCGCATGGAGCGCCAAGGCTGCGCAGGCATCGCGCGAGCGCGCCCATTTGCGACGGTCGATGGCTGACACATCGGTCCTCACGTCCATCTCAACAGGTCAGCTGGCTCCGGTGCGACTCGTCGATCTATCGGTGAGCGGCGCTCGCATCCAAACCACCGCGCAGATCAAACCGGGCGACGAGATCTGCCTCTCATTGCGCGTCGCGAACGGCACCGAACTGCAATTGTCGGCACTTGTCATCCACACGTTGTACACCTATGACGCGTCCGGCGCGGAATTCGGCGTACGTTTTCACTCCACGCACGCCGCCGACCGCCGCTTGCTTTCGCAATACATCGAACGTCAGGCCGCTCGCGTCGCCGTCGCTGCCGACTAACCCAATCGCGCTTTCCATTTTACCGCCGCCGGGTAACACGCACTGCCCGCGCAGACGTATGCCCCGCGCCAGCCATCGAGCAGTCCTCGGCGACCTATCAGCAGCCACAGCGCGCGCACCGGCACCATAGCCAGCGCTGAGACGAGCGACCACAGCCCGACTTTGCCGCGCACGCCCTCCGCTTCTATCGCCGTGTAGCGCGCGAATTTGCGCCGGTACGTGAGGACGTCATCGTACGACCGGTGTTCGAGCGGCGCATTCAACTGCACGCAAGCGCCGGAAACACGCCACGTCTCGTGAAGCGCCTGCGCCGAGTCCTGATTGCGCGCATCGAGAACGGCGCTGCCTTTTCGGAAGAGCCGGATCAAACGATCGGGCCACCAACCCGCGCCTCGAATCCAACGCCCGCAGAAGAAATTCATCCGCGCGACCGAGTACGCGTTGATATCCGCTTGCGGTTGCAGCGCCATTATTTCGGCACGTAATTCGGGAGTCAGCCGCTCGTCTGCGTCCAGCATGAAGATCCACGGCGTTCGGACGAGCGCCGCTGCGTCGGTCCGGGCTTTGCTGAATCCAGACCACGGTTGCGAAACGACCTCTGCGCCGAGCGCTCGTGCGATGCTGGCCGTCGCGTCGGTCGATTCGGCATCGTAGACGAGGCGAGGCGCATCGTCGGGCAACGAACGCAGACAGCGTTCGATCCTGCTCTCTTCGTCCTTCGTCAGCACGACGAAGGTGACGTCGGCGGGACTCAGGCGATGTCGCGGTGGGCTGCGTCTGCGGTGCGCGCGCGCTCGAATTCGACGCACGCAGCCACGAACCGCCCGTATAACGGCGCGGGCCGAGTGGGCCGCGATTTGTATTCCGGATGCGCTTGCGTGCCTAAAAAGAACGGATGCGCCGGAAGCTCGATGACCTCGACCAGATCCGCCGCCACATAACGGCCCGAGAAGACCATGCCGTGACGTTCGAAGATCTCGGTGTATTTATTGTTGAATTCGAAACGATGGCGGTGGCGTTCGCTGATATCCAGCTCGCCGTATGCTTCGGCGGCAAGCGAGCCGGGTTTGAGCGTGCAGGGATACGCGCCGAGCCGCATGGTGCCACCCATGACTTTGAGGTTGCGTTGATTCTCCATGAAATCGATGATCGGATGCGGGGTCTCCGGTTCGACTTCGCGCGTGTGGGCGAAATCCAAGCCGCAGACGTTGCGCGCGAATTCCACGCACGCGAGCTGCATACCGTAACAAATGCCTAGGAACGGCACCATCTTCTCCCGGGCGTGTCTGATCGCAAGCATCTTGCCTTTGATGCCGCGCGCGCCGAAGCCGGGCGCCACGAGGATGCCGGCGACGCCGTCGAGCGCCTCAACGCCTCGCTCTTCGAGCGCTTCAGAGTCGATGCGCACGATTTCAACAGCGACATTTTGCGCGACGCCCGCGTGATAGAGCGCCTCGTTGATCGAGATGTACGCGTCCTTGAGCTCGACGTATTTGCCGACGAGCGCCACTTTGACGCTGCCCTTCGGGCGTTGGATGTTGCGCACCATGGCGCGCCAATCGTCGAGGTCGAGCTGCCGGTCGGTGAAGCCGAACTTGCGGCAGACCTGATCGGCCAGTCCTTCCGCTTCCAGATTGAGCGGCACTTGATAGATGCTCTGCGCATCGCGGCTCTGCACGACCGCCGACGCCGGAACGTCGCAGAAGAGCGCGATCTTCTCCTTCGTCTCCTGGGTGAGGGGAAATTCCGTCCGGCATAAGATGGCATCCGCCGAGATGCCGATGGCGCGAAGTTCGCGCACCGAATGCTGCGTGGGTTTGGTTTTGAGCTCGTCGGCAGCGCCGAGGTGCGGAACGAGCGTCAGATGGATGTACATCACGTGATCGTCGCCGACTTCGTGCTTGAATTGCCGGATGGCTTCGAGGAACGGCAACGATTCGATGTCGCCAACCGTGCCGCCCACCTCGACGATGCAGACTTCCGCATCGCCGGCTTCGGCCACGCGCTTGATGCGGTTCTTGATCTCATTCGTGATGTGCGGGATGACCTGCACCGTGCCGCCGAGATAGTCGCCGCGACGCTCTTTGTCGATGACCGCGCCGTAGATCTGTCCGGTGGTGACGTTGTGCAGACGCGAGAGATTCTCGTCGATGAAGCGCTCGTAGTGGCCGAGGTCCAAATCGGTCTCGGCGCCGTCTTCAGTGACGAACACCTCACCGTGCTGGTAGGGGTTCATCGTGCCCGCGTCCATATTGATGTACGGGTCCAACTTTTGGATGCTGACTTTGATGCCCCGGCTCTTGAGGAGCCTGCCGAGCGACGATGCCGCGATGCCTTTGCCGAGCGACGAGACAACACCGCCCGTGAAGAATATGTACTTGCTCATGGACGCCTCGCAAGCAATGTCGAGATGCATAGGAAACGGCGACCCATTGGCCGCCGTTCGGTAGATCTGGTTCCCGGGGTGCGCAAGGAGCGCGTCGCCTCCGGCGACCCGCCGGGGCTCGACGTGCGATTGGCCCGGACGCAATCCATGTACTTTGAGGTTCGCGCGGACGCGAGGCGTTCCTGCCGCGAAAGAGTTCGCGCCGCGTCGTGAGAACCCAAGCGAACACGATGAAACGCATAGCGCTCGTCATAGCGTTGTTTTTGGCGATAGTACCGGCGGCGCCCGCTCGCCCGGCGGCACTTCCGGTGTCAACTGGCCTTCATCCGTGCTCGCCCACGTCGCCCTTCTACTGCGGCACGATCGTCCGAGCGGTCGACCCGAGCGGCACAATTCCCGGGACGATTGGCATTCACTTCGAGTGGCTGCCGCGCGGCGATCAAGGCGCTAAATCCGAAGGCGTAATTATCGCCAACGAAGGCGGTCCCGGTTCGGGTTCGACCGAATCGCGCGCGAGTTATCGCTCGTTGTTCGCCCCGTTGCTCGATCACCGTGATATGCTTCTGATGGACAATCGCGGCACGGGCGATTCGCGTGACATCGATTGCGAGCCGCTGCAAAGCACGCCGGTCATGAAATACCCCGATATCGAGCGATGCGGCGCGCAACTTGGGCATGCCGCCGCTCTGTACGGGACCGGCCTCGCAGCGGACGACCTCGCCGCCATTATGGATGCGATGCACATTCGCACGGCGGACCTGTATGGCGATTCGTACGGCACGTTTTTCGTGCAGACATTCGCAGGCAGACACCCTCATCGCGTGCGATCGCTGATCCTCGACGGCGCCTATCCCGTGGTCGGTGAGTCGCCCTGGTATCCTGAAGCGCCCGCAGCCGTCCGCCGGGCATTTAACGCAGTGTGCCGCCGGGCCCAAGCATGTGCTACGTTTCCCGGCTCGTCAATGGATCGTATCGCCGAATTGATCGCGTCATTGCGTAAGCAGCCGGCGAGCGGGATGGCGCCGGTCGGCGATCGCATGCGGCAAGTGACGGTTGCCGCGACGGATCTTGCGTTTGTGATGGATGCGAGCGGCCTGGCGGTCGTACCGTTTCGAGAACTCGATGCCGCCGCGCGCGCGGATCTCGACGGCGACGCTCTGCCGCTGCTGCGGCTGACGGGTGAATCGTACCCGGTCAATGAGAGCGCGGGTCCTGCGTTCTACTACAGCCGGGGCCTATTCACGGCGGTCAGTTGCGCCGACTATCCGCAGGCGTTCGGCGCAAGCGAACAAGAACCGGCGCGACACGAACAATGGCTGGAGGCGCTGGATGAAAAACGCGCGCATGACCCGGATATCTACGCGCCGTTCAGCCTCGACGAATGGCTCGACATGCCTCCAGACTACAGTGTGCTAACGCTGTGCTTGGATTGGCCAGTGCCGCTTGAGGCCTACCCGCCTGGTCAGCCCGTTCCGCCCGGCACGGTATTCCCCGACGTTCCGGTGCTCGTCATCTCCGGCGAGATCGACACGATCACGCCCGCGGCGCAAGGAGCGAAGGCGGCGGCGTTATTCCCGCACGCGACCCAAGTCGTGATGGCGAATAGCGCCCACGTCGACGCGATGGAAGACCCATTCGATTGCGCATCGCGCATCGCGCTGCGGTTCATCGCGACCCTTCAAACCGGAGACACGTCGTGCGCAGGAGTACTGCCGGAGTTGCGCACGGTGCCGCAGTTTGTCCGCCATGCGCGCGATCTTGCGCCTGCCGATCCTCTGCCCGGCAACCAAGGCCGCGAACCGCAACTGCGGGCCACCGCGGCAGCGGTTCAAACCGTCGGAGACTCTCTCGCCCGCACGCTTTGGGATCCCGGGCCGAAAGTGCTCGGCTTGCGCGGCGGTTCGTTCACGTTTGCGTTCGCGGGCAACGCCTACGACTTGCAGCTCGACGGAGTTCGATGGACGGAAGACCTCGCGGTTACCGGCACCGCGCGATCCGTGTTCGGCACGGGTGCCGTCGAGTCCAGAATCGCGATCCACGGCGTTTCGAATGGCACGCTCTTCATTCGCTGGAAAGCATACGATCGCCACGCGATCGCGACGGCAACCGGAACGGTGGATGGAGAAACGGTCCGCGCGACTCTTCCCGCGCCGTGATCTGCGGCGTACCTTGTCAAGCCCAGTCGCGAGGATGCAAATAGGCGAGCGCCGCTTCCTCGCGGCTTCCCGGCTCTGGCGCGTACCCGTATTGCCAACGCGCCAGTGGCGGAAGCGACATGAGAATAGATTCCGTCCGGCCTCCCGTCGCTAGGCCAAACGCCGTCCCTCGATCATAAATAAGGTTGAATTCGACGTAGCGCCCGCGCCGGTACAGTTGGAATTGACGCTCTCTGTCGGCGAACGGTTCGTCCCGGCGACGCTCGACGATGGGCGCATAGGCATGGATGAATGACGACCCGCAATCCCGCACGAATGCGAAGTCGGCGTTGAAGTCGTCGCGCAGGTAATCGAAAAAGATGCCGCCGACTCCGCGCATCTCGCCACGGTGCGGCAACGTGAAATAGTCGTCGCACCAACGCTTGAAATGCGGATAGTGTGCGGGATCGTGGCGATCGCATGCGGATTTCCACACGGCGTGGAAGTGCTGGCAATCCTCGTCGTACGGATAGTACGGCGTGAGATCGCTGCCTCCGCCGAACCAACTGTCATCCCCGCGCTCGAAGTAGCGAAAATTCGCGTGGACGGTCGGCACCATCGGATTATGCGGGTGCAGGACAAGCGAGATGCCCGTTGCGTAAAACCGGCGCTCTTCTCCACCAAGCTTCTTCAGCGCGATATCGTCGAATTCGCCCCACACCGCGGACGAGTTGACGCCGGCCTGTTCAAATACGGCGCCGTCGGTCATCACCGCCGTGTCGCCGCCTCCGCCACCGGGCCTCTGCCAGATATCGTGCACGAATTTGCCGCGTCCGTCGCAGGCTTCCAGAAACGCGCAGAGATCGGACTGCGTCTGCTCCACCCACGCGCGGACGGAACTTGAGGCCGTCGTGAAAGCGTTGCTCGCGCCGGTCATTCGCGCTCCGGCTTGGCTAATGCAACAACCACGAGTCGCGCTCTATCGGATAGGTCTTCGCGAACTTCGACCCGCCCGTTTGTAAATGCCGTTCGTGCGAGCGCCGCGAGTTCGTAGGCGTTATGCGGCCCGCATTCGCAATAAAGCGATCCGGTACTTCGCAGATAGCGCGGCGCCGCGACCAGCATGCGACGATAGACGTCGAGCCCGTCGGCACCGCCGAATAGCGCAAGAGCCGGCTCGTGCTCGCGGACCTCGGCGGCAAGATCCGGATCATCGGAGGCGACGTACGGCAGATTCGCGACGATCGCGTCGAATGTGAGACTTGGAGGAACCGGTTCGAAGAGATCGCCCTGCAACACTGTGATGCGGTCGAGGAACAAATGCGCTTCGACGTTCGCGCGCGCCACCGCAAGCGCGGCATCGCTCGCATCCACCGCCCAAAGCTGTGCGCGCGGAAGCGCGTTTGCGAGCGCGCAGGCGATTGCTCCGCTACCCGTGCCCATATCCAAGATGTCGACAGATCGCCCCCGCCAATCTTCAACGACCGCCTCAACCAGCTCTTCGGTCTCCTGGCGCGGCACGAGGACGTGCTTATCGACCGCGATCCGTAGACCGCGAAACTCTTTGAAGCCAACCAGGTACGCGATCGGCTCGCCGGCCATCCTCCGCGACGTGAGATCCGCAAGTCTTTGCGCGCGGCTGTGATCCATCAAGTTGTCGCCGTACGCCACGACTGCTGACGCGTCGAGCCCGGTGACGTGACCGGTCAACAGCCGAGCCTCGAGCCACGGCGCTTCCGAGACGGTCGCCAGTCGTCGGCGGCATGCCTCGACCGCTCCCGCGATCGTCAGAGGTTTGTCCGCAGCCGTAGGATGCACGCGTCCCATGATCTTACGCGACGGCATCGCCGTCCGCGAGCCGGCGGCGTTCTTCATCGGCGAGCAACGCATCGACGACGATGTCGAGATCTCCGGCTAAGATGCCCTTGAGGTTGCCGGTCGACAATCCGATGCGATGATCCGTCAGCCGGTCTTGCGGAAAATTGTAGGTGCGGATCTTCTCGCTGCGGTCCCCGGTGCCCACTTGCGCGCGCCGCGCCGATGCTGCCGCTTCGGACTGCTCGCGCAGTTTGGCTTCGTAGAGGTGCGCGCGCAGCAGTTGCATCGCGCGCTCGCGGTTTTGGAGCTGGGACCGTTCTTCTTGGCATGCGACGACGATGCCGCTCGGACGGTGGGTGATGCGGATGGCCGATTCCGTCTTGTTGACGTGCTGTCCGCCCGCGCCTTGCGCGCGATACGTGTCGATTTGAAGGTCGACCGGATTTATCTCGATCTCAAACGCCTCGACTTCCGGCATCACGGCCACGGTGGCGGTGGATGTGTGGATGCGGCCACTCGCTTCGGTGGCGGGTACGCGCTGCACTCGGTGCACGCCGCTCTCGTGTTTGAACAAGCGGTATGAACCCGCGCCCTTCACGCCAAGAATGACTTCTTTGAATCCGCCGGCCTGAGTTTCCACCGTGCTCACAAGCTCATGCTTGAGTTTGCGGGCCTCGGCGAATCGCGCGTACATCCGCATGAGATCGCCGGCGAACAAGCTTGCTTCGTCGCCGCCTGTGCCCGCGCGGATCTCTACGAAGATGTCCTTGTCGTCGTTTGGATCTTTCGGCACGAGCAGCATCTTGATGTGCTCGGTGAGTTCGGCCGTACGTGCGCGAAGAGATTGCACCTCGGCGCGTGCCATCGCGACGATGTCGGGATCGGTGTCGCGCGCCATGCCTTCGGCGTCGGCGAGTTGTGCTAGTGCGGCCTTGTACTCGTCGTAGGCGCGCACCACCGGCTCGAGCGAAGCGCGTTCCTTCGCGAGCTTTGTGCTTTCCTCTTGATCGTAGTTTGCGCCCATAGCCGCCATTCGCGCTTCAATATCTTTGAAGCGATCTTCGACGGCGGCTAGACGGGCTTCGAGTGTTGATCTTTGATCCATGTGCGGAATTCCTCACGATCGAGTGGCGATCGCTATCCCGCTACAACTTTGGGGCGTTGGCGTCCGTCGCGTCGGCCTGCGTGGAATCGGATTTGTTCGCGACGGTTTCGGTTGTCGACGTGGCTTCGGTTGACGCCGTGGCATCGGTTGACGCGGCGGCTTGTGTCTGCTCTACCGCTTCGGCATCGGTCGCCTTAGGCGTTGCCGCGGCCTTCGGCGCCTTGTCGGCCTTCGGTGCGCCTTCAGCCTTTGGCGCCTTCGGCGCACGCGGCGCGCGGGGCGTCTTCGCCTTGACCGGCTTTTCTGCCGGCGGAGTTGCGGTGTCGGCGGGTGCCGCGATTGCGTCGGCCACTGCGACGGGCTCCGGCGCTGGGCTGGGTTGTGTTACAGCCGGCGTGGCTTCGAGCACGACCGGAACCTCCGGCGTTGCAAAGGCTTCTTGAGGTGCGGCGGTATCTGTCGAAGCTGCTGCGGCTTCCGGTGCAGCCTTCGCAACGTCCGGTGACGCTGCCGCCTCCGGTTGATGCTCAACAGGCGAAGGCTTGATCTCCGCTGTGGTCTGGGCCGGCGCGGCCTCGACCTTTGCGGGCTTGGCGGGGGCCGGTGGCGCGGCGGCCTTTGCTTCCGCTTTCTTCAACTTCTTGCTGGACACCGCGCCGTATTTCGTCATGAACTTCTCGACGCGGCCTTCGGTGTCGACAAATTTCTGTTTTCCGGTGAAGAACGGATGACACGCAGAACAGATTTCTACGTGCAGTTTCTCTCGCGTCGAACCGGTGGTGAATTTGTTTCCGCATGCGCATACGACGTGCGCCTCATGCCATGCTGGGTGGATCTTCTCTCTCACGTGACTTGCCTTTCGATGCGCTGCCCGGCGGTTGACTAAATGGGATTTTGGCAAGACGAGTTGTGGTTCGTCTTGTGTCCCGCATACCGCCACGTGCGCCGAGAAATAGTATAACACAGGGTGGCAAGGCCCGGCTGTCGCGCTGCGACTTGACACCCACCCTTTTTCGCGGGAAAACCCCGCCACAACGCAGTCCAAGGAGGATCGTACCATGGCTTGGCTTCCTATAGTAGCGACCGCTGCCGAGCTCATCGGCCAGCATGCCACCGACGCGGCGCAAACGGCCATGCTCGGTATGGATGAAACCCATCAGCTCATGCTTCAGGCGCGGGAAATGGCCCACCAGGAGGTCATGGACGATCGATCAGAGCGCTTCAACGAGGCGATTCAAGAACGGTCCGAGCGCATGCGAGAACGATCTCTCCTCGACGATCTGAACATGACCGATCGAAAAATCGACGACAAGCTGACGAAGGATTGGATCGGTCTCATCCGCGGACAATAGCGGGCACGTAATCGATATGGTAGCAAAGCGGCCGGTACACCCGGCCGTTTTCAATGCGCCGTCTCTTCTGCTTCTCGCACAGTCTTTTCGTGCGCCTGCGTCAAGACTTTGTTGGCTGCAAGGGCATTGACCGACGTGATGTTCGACGACTCGTCCTGTTGCGCGATTTCCGCATGCGCTTCTATCGCGATGTGTTTCAGGACTGCGACCGGCTGCGAATCGGCCGGCATGTCCGCGACGCGCTGACGCTGGTCGAGATCGGTCACCTTATCGACGGCGTCTTCGGCGATGAGCAAAACAGTATCGGAGACCGTGGTCTTGACTTCGCGAATATTGCGGCGCATGGTGCGCCCTAGGCGGTGCGCTTCTTGCGCGGTCTCATCTTTTTCATCCATGATTTCGGTACTTTCAGCGTTTTATGAGTATATCTAAGTTAACGGCCGACTCTGGTCGTGACGGTAGTATACTGATGGAATAGTCTTAGTTCGCCGTCGCCAGTCAAAAGTCCGTTGAATCGCGGCGAACTGGGGATGCGACTGTGTGCTTGCGGTCACTCTGCAAACTTAAATGGTGGGCGATACACGATTCGAACGTGTGACCTCGTCCTTATCAGGGACGCGCTCTAACCAACTGAGCTAATCGCCCGGAAGACCCCATTTATACGGCGCCCTACTCTGTGGTCCCTCCGGTCAACGCGTGATAGAGAACGCGCAAGCGCGTCAACTTTCGTCCTTCCGCAAGCGCGTTTAATCGAATTATTTGTGCATTGTGTCTCCTGAGCGCATGCTATCTAAAGCTAGCATTGGCATGGCTCGGACGGCACGCGGTAGAATGAATCCAGCCTGGGGGATTAGCTCAGTTGGTAGAGCGCGTGCTTTGCAAGCATGAGGTCAGCGGTTCGAACCCGCTATCCTCCACCAAGAAAACTTTTATCCCGCAAGTGTTTGCGGGATTTCGCTTTTCTCTATCCGCATCAGCACGGCCCTGGACAGGCGCATCCATGGATCGACCCGTGCGGCTAACACCGGCTTCCCAACGCGTTTCCATACGACGAAGGTTTCTTGACGATCGATTATAAGAACAGCGCAAAGCTTCATCAGTCGCGAAGTCTTCCCAATCGGAATTTCAATCCCATATTGTGCCACACGCTCAACCCACCGGCAAAAAGCGCTCGACGGAGGAGACGACATGCCGAGAAAGACCGACCGGACGAGAATAGTCGGCACTAAGGGTAGAGGACACGCCACTGCTCACGACGAGAGCCAGCGGGCTTCTGATCGCCCGAACCGCTAACGACCTAGTACGTGAAGATGTATTTCGGCACGGGAATCACCGGGCTGCCGACGGCGAGGCTGATCTGCTCGTGTTCCGTGAGCGGTATCGTGCGAGGATCGATGCTCGTCGTCCACGGTCCGCCGCTCGTCGGTGTAATGATTTTCACCCATACAGTCCCGGTGTAACCGGCCACATTTGTCGGGTCGAGCGGCTCGCCCCAGACGGCGAAGAAATCGCCCAGCGTAAATCCGAGATCGCGCGGTGCCTCGTAATGAATGATGCCGCTCCGATCGTGGGTGTGCATGTAGTAAAAGCACGAACCGCCGATCACCTGATTGCCACTGTGGTTATACGTCCACGGTTTGACGATGCCGACGGCCCACGGAACCATGATCTGGGTACCGGTCGGATCGAAGATGCTCAGGTGAATATGGATGTGAAACGCCGGCGGCATGTCTTTGTGGCACCCGAGGTGCGGCGCGATCTGTTGACCTTGGCCGCCGGAAGCCGTATCGCCGTCGGGAAAAGTGTTGACACCGATCGACATTCCCGGCACGAGCCGGACGCGGGTGCCGTCGACGACGTGCGGCGCCCCACTGCCGCTTGAACCGATGCTCGCCGGGGACGACCCGTTTGCGTGGATCGGCGCAGGCGCGGTGGATTGCGTGCTGCACGCGGTGAGCGCGACAGCAATCGTCGCAACGATCGATCGAACGACTCCGAGTTTACTAAACCGCATGATTGTCGATCCCTTCATTGGTGAATGCCCTTTCAATCGTGATCGCGATTTCATCGAGCAGATTTCGCGCGGTTTGGCGCGCGATATGCTTGCCGACAATCGCGTCGAAGGCATCGCCGATGACCGCGAGCGGCGGATCGTAGCTTCCGTCGAGCGTGATGAAGCTCGCACTTACCGTCTCTTCTGCTTCGACGCCGACCGTGCCGGTGAATTTGGGAAAGACGCCTCCGCCCTCAGGCTCCCACGAGACGGCCATAAGCTGTTTGATGGCATCTGGCTTTGCGATCGGTGAAAAGTGAACCGAGACGGCCTTAGATACCGCGACGCAGCGGTCAATGCCCAATCGTTCAAGCGGGACCTTGACGGTCAAGACGATCCTGCCCGAACCTTCAGATTCGATGTCTCGGACGAATCGCCCAAAGTAGCCGCGCGCTTCGGAGAGCGGTACTTCCACCGACCGTCGTTCGTAGACACAGCCCATTATTGCAGAGCCTCCATCGTGAACTTCTCCTGCCATAATACTTGCACGGGCGGAAGATGATGTGAAGGCCAAAGGGGGTACGACTTCACACGGACTTCGTCAATTCCACTAGGCTACAAAGTACATTATCGCCATGGTTGGCATCGTCGAACAACGTCATATAAATGTCCCGCTCCAACTGGCGGCGGGCTACCTCAGGCAATACATCCGCGAGGTCTTCACAAAGCACAACGGCCTGCTGACGCTTTCGGTGTCATCGCCGACGCGCCGCAACGGGTCGCATGTCCAGCTACAAGAAGACGTCATCGTCGACTTCGCAAAGATGGTCCACTTAAAACTGCTCACGGGTCAGACCGCAATCGTCTGGCGACCCGTTCATGGCGGCGGGCTGATTCCGTCGTTCACCGGACAGCTTACTCTTGAAGACGCCGATGACCGCGAATCGTGCCGGCTGTCGCTTGAAGGATCGTACACGCCGCCGCTGGGGCCCGTCGGTGCGGCATTCGACGTCTTAGTCGGTCACACCATCGCAAGGGCCACAGCACAACGTCTTTTGAAAAGCATCGCACAAGACTTGGAAATCATGCATCGCGACGCACGCATGAAGCGTTCGCCGACCCATCGCGAGAGGTGCGGCTCGTCCTGAACGTATCCGACCTCGATGAGGCCGCCGACAGCGAAATCTTTCGATTGCGCCATCGTCAGGTGTAGCAGTGCTTTTATCGATTTTCCGACACTCTAGAAGAGGGCCGACAATCGCGCGACCGTTTTTCAAGCATGAGGTCAGCGGTTCGAACCCGCTATCCTCCGCCAACGTGGATCGGCGACGCGGCGCGACGGCACGTACATTCCTTTAATTTTAAATAATGGAGTGCATCGCCAGCATCGAGGGCCGAGAGCCGCCTCGATTGGAATACCACGCGGAACGGCCGAGTATCGCTGCACAGACCGTTCGTAATTGCGTCGAGCGCTAGGGCCCTACTTCTGTTGAATCGGAGTTGATAGGACCCGGTGCGGTCACGCTTGTATCGCGGGCTTCGATGGCAGTCCGGAGTACGCCGTTCGAAGAACAATCGTGACAGACCGTCCAAGAATTCACTCTTACCACTTGATTCCTATCGTTGTCACATAAGTCGCATTTCATTGGGCCAAACCATATTCATTCGGCGCCTTGCCGAAAATAAACCTATTCGCTGCTCACTTTGGCTAGCTAGCCGGCCCGCTCCGTGAAGCGGCACGCCTCGAAACGCCAAATTGTTTGCAACCATTAGCCAGTGCAACTGAGCTGATCGATTTACCGCAGCGACGACTAGCCGCCGTTAAAGACCAAATAGTCCGTCCGCATTACACAGATCGCCGACCTGTTACCAGGTTGTAGATCACACCGATGACGACGATGACGATCAAGATATTGATGAGCGAGCCGCCGATGTGGCCTATGAGTCCGACTAACCATAGCACGAATAAGATCACGATGACGGTCCATAAGACGTTTGCCATGCTGTACCCCTCCCGCTCAAGAGCGGAGATCACGAATGAGAGTAAGTGCGAACTAGTGGTCGAATGAGAAATCTCGTCTGACAGGCGTCGCCGATCTGCGCATTCGCTCTGTTAAATCGTCGAGCGAGACGGATACGTGATAGTGGCGATGTCGCTTATCGAGGGCGGCACTCGACTTCACCGGCACCGCGGGAACTACTGCCGGATCAGAAGCTGGGAGAATTGAATTAAGCATCCTTAGTGGTTCGCCAGTCGCTAGTGGCCACCCGCGAATTGTAAATATTATTAGTCACGTTCGTGTTTCGAAGCTTTCAAAAGACTGGAGCCCTTTTCGCGTCGCCTTACTGTATCGATGCCCATGTATTCCGCTGGAACATTGCTCGTCACCGAAAGTCGCGTTGGCAGACCACTGAATGGGTATAAGGACTTCGTTGCGGCCGGTTTCCGTCCGCTCTCTCCTATGACCCGTCAAAGGCGAACGACTTTGAAAATTCAGAACTTACGCGATCTTTGGATCGGCGAATTGAAAGGTCTCTACCACGCCGAGACCCAGATCCTGAAGGCTCTCCCGAAAATGGCAAAGGCAGCGGAAGACAAAGAACTCCGCGGTGCTTTCAAGGAGCATCTGGAGCAGACGCGGGGGCACGTCAAACGGCTCGCTCAGATATTCAAGCTCATCGGAGTGCCGGCCAAGGGCAAGCAGTGCAAAGGTATGGAGGGCATTATCGCCGAGGGTAAGGCGATGCTTGAAATGGATCTGCCCGAACCCGTGGGAGACGCTGCCCTGATCGCGGCCGCACAGCGCGTCGAACACTACGAGATTGCGGCGTATGGCACCGTTCGCACATATGCCGAAGTCTTGGGCGAAGCAGACGCTGCCAAGTTGCTTGAAGCGACGCTTAAGGAAGAGAAAGCGACCGATGAGACTCTTACCGGTATTGCGGAACAGGTGAATGCGGACGCGGTGGAACGCAACGGTAAGGCCCAAATCGCGGCAACGCCAGGGCAGAATAGCAACGGCAAAGTTAAGAAGAAGCGTCAACCGGCCCGCGCCGCTCGTTGAACGCGGGCGAAGGAGCGATGCCGAGCATGCGGCCCGCTCCTTTTCTATGTGAGGCGCCTCAGAAGGTCGTAAAACTAGCGTTGCCAGTACAATCCCGCTGTGATGCGTTCCAATTTTCCGGCTGCCCGATCAGAACTAATCGAGGGCCAGGACGGAAATCTCTCGTTGGAACTGATTGCGCCACACCAAGCTGGGGGTCCAACGAGTCAGATGCCTCTGCGGACTGTCATTGAAGTCGGGTCAAGGAGCGTGAGCAAAGACCGCGTCTTCGAAGCAATCGTGATCGGCGGGGGCTCTGGCGGTCTTGCGGCTGCGACGGCTCTGAAACAGGGCGGAATGCGCCGAGTCGCAGTTGTCGAGCGTGAACGCGTGGGAGGGGAGTGCGCCTTTTGGGCATGCGTCCCCTCGAAAGTGTTGCTAAGGGCAGAGCAGCCCGTAACCGATGGGAAACGCGTCCCTGGTTCAAAACCACTTTCCGACGAGCGGCCAGATTTCGCTCAGGCGGCGGCATGGCGAACGACGATGGTCGATCAATACAGCGACGCAATTCATGCGTCCGAATTGGCGAAAGCACACGTCGACCTGCTGCGCGGTACGGCCCGAATCGAAAGCGCTGGCATCGTCTCAGTCGACGGCGAGCGATATCGCGCCAAGCATATTGTAATAGCGACGGGCTCCACCGATGCGATTCCCGACATCCAGGGACTAAACGACTGCCCATATTGGCTATCGCGCGACGCGACCGCAGCAGACGCCGTGCCCGAACGCCTTGTTGTCTTGGGCGGCGGGCCCGTTGGTGTCGAACTTGGGCAAATGTTTGCGCGGTTCGGCGCCGAGGTCGTACTGATTGAATCATCGTCTCATATTATTCATAACGAGAGCGCCGGTATTGCGGAGATCCTAACACAACTACTGAAAAATGATGGCGTTACGATCTCGACCGGAGCGAAGGCGGTGAGCGTTGCCTGTGATGAGAGCTCCGTGAGCGTGCACCTTGATAACGGTAAGACGATTTCGGCTTCGAAGCTTCTCGTGGCGACCGGCCGCAAAGCGCGAACGGTCGATTTGGGCTTGGAACTCGTCGGGATAACGGTTGACGATGGGGGCAATATTCCAATCGATGATTCGTGCCGAGCAGCGGCCGATGTGTACGCCGTTGGCGACGTCACCGGGAAAGCGATGTTCACGCATACGGCAAAATATCAGAGCCGAATAGCAGTAGCCGCGATACTAGGCCATCCTGAAAAATCGTCCTACGACGCTGTGCCTCGGTGCATATTTACTGATCCGGAAGTCGCGTCGGTGGGAAAGACGCAGGAGCAGGCGCGCGAAGCCGGGATCGATGCGATTTATGCGCGTGTCAACTTTGACGAAATCACAAGGCCGGCGCTCTATTTTGAGGATATCGCGAAAGGCGCCGTTGAACTCATCGCCGATAAGACGACGAGGCGATTGATCGGCGGATGGATAGTCGGACCGATGGCAAGTGAGATGACCGGGTTCATAAGTCTGGCTATTCAGAGCGGAGCTGAATTCGATACGCTTCTAAGCATAATTCAGCCGTATCCGACATTTTCTGAGGCGTTTTTCGTAGCAGTAGACAGGTTGGCAACGCAGGTCAAATACGGCTAGACTTTGTTCTACCTTCGACGTGAGCCCGGCGCTGCCGCTGTCTGGATGCGCAACAAAGGTCGCGCAGACGGGCTTCTAGCGCGGCAACCTCAGCTCGGGCCGACGTGCTTCGACCGGCGCCATGTATTCGGGCGATAAGGCCATCCAATGTGTGCAATGTTCGCATACCAGAGGAGTGATTACGTCGGCGGTGGCCGACATATCTTGATTGCAGACAAGGCAAACCATCAATCGAGACCGAGAAGTGCTATGTCGGCGTCGAAACAGTTCCGCCACGATAGGCTAGGGTCGAGCACATCGAAGACTGCTTCGGTCATCATATTCGCGGCGAGCCGCACGTCCATCGGCTGAAGTGCGTCGTCTATTCGATCTAATAGGACGGCTGCAATGGCGTTTCGTGCGTCGCGGAAGGTTCGAAGTGAAACTGTCATAGGAGGGTCTCTCTTTAGATTCGTTGAGGGACCCTTCTACTTCGACACAGGCACGCGGGAACCGCTTGTGGATCGCAAAGTAGTCAGAGGTCTGATGCTTGGTGCGAACGTCGTCACGCTCTCTCTTGTGGGCCACGATGGTTGGACAGTTGGCAGGTAGTCTTGACCTCTTGCCTGCTGCGAGTTAATTGCCGGCGGCAACCCCTGCGTGCTAGCGATTTCGTCGAGAATCGTTCCATCGCCATTATCAAATTCGCCAATAGGGTCCCGTGATCGACATTCCCCCGGATTGCGTAGCTTGGGCTTTGTTGCCGCGAGCAACTGCCGGATCTGCCGATCAACTGCGATTGCGGGCCAACCTAACGCTCGATGAATACCGACCGCGAAAATGTCAATGCATTGAAGGCTGCAAATTCCAAACCCAAAGTTCAGACCATTCAGAAGGCGACGTCAAAGCCAAGTAAGGGCCCAGAATCTCGACGCATTCGCGAACAACTGTGCTAAGATACTAGGCCGTTACGCGCGCTGATCCGACCAAGCTTGACGGCAGCTCTCGGCCGTCGATGCCGCCGTCAGAACGCTAGAGTGTTGGTCGTGGTAACGCCTTGTATGATCGCCGAAACTTGCTCCTTCACAAATAGGCTCTGGCCGGGGAGTGGATACTTGGCTCCGAAAACGACGTTGAACAGGCCTGAGACATAGAGAGTATTCTCGTGGCAATCGATCACAAGTTCAATGGGAAGATTCCCCTGAGGCAGCGGCACTTCAAGCGATGCAGTCTTCGAGCCCGGCGAGAAGACGTCGATGCGATGCAATCTGCTATTTGCAGTTCCAGTTTCATCGACAACAACGTTGCCGCTAGAATCTACGGCGACACCCTGTGGATCGGACAGCGTCATGCCAATTACGTGGCCCTGACTGGAGCCCGGAGCAAACTTCTCGATGCTACCCGAGCCGCTCGGACAGGTGCGGTAGCCGACGTACAGGTTCCCATGACGGTCAAAGGCCATCCCGTCGG
>DATCBN010000040.1 GCA_036511855.1 Candidatus Eremiobacteraceae bacterium
CCGGCTTCGCGTCCGGCTTGAGGCTCAACTTTATGTGCGAGCCGTCGCGGGTTCCGAAGAGCATGTACGTGGTCTTCGAATCGTACTTCCACGAACCCGTGACCGTCGTGCCGTCATCTTTGAGGGTCATGTCGGAGTAGACGGGCAAGCCGATTGGCTGAAGGATGATCAGCCACGTGCCGTTCGGGATCTCGTCGAAGGTCATCGATGGCGTCGGCGGCGTCGTGGGACTGGTCTTGGGCCTGGGCGATGAACGCGCGGCCACGGCAGTCGCAGAAACGCCGTGGATGCCCGCGCCGGCCGCCAAGGCAGCTATGACGAAGCAAAGGGTGAGCGCCGCGACGCGCCAAATCGAGGTCATACTAAGGCGTGCTCCTGTGAATTGTATTCTCGGGTGACCGATACCCATTATACCAACGGAATCTCCCAACCTTGCCGTTGCACTCGTCGTCCCGACAGGTGGGGTTGGAGTAAAAAGGATCTCGATGCGAGCGTCCGGCCGCTCGGCGAGCAGCGCGGTTATCACCGCGGTGGTGATTCTTGTTTTCTCGTTCGCCGCGTGTCGCGCCGCAACCGATCCGACGCCGGCGGCGAACGCGCCGCCCGCCGGTCTGCATGCAAGCGCGTCGAACCTTGCGACGGTCTTGGCGGCATGGCGCAAGGCCGACGGCACACCGAAGATAAGGCTCGCTACTGAAGTTGAAACCGATGCGGTCACGGCATATGGACTAACCGGCGTCACCAGCATCGTCACGGCCGGCGAGGACTATCGCGAGACCGACACGCTCGGGCCGGTCACAACTCAATTCGGAAGGTTTCACGGCCAGCGCTGGCGGCTCAACGAGAACGGCATTCTGATCAACGAGATCGGCGTGCACAAGCGCAATCAGGTGGACGATCAGGCTCTTCGAGTAGCGACGGCTGCGCCCACAAAAGATGTATCGCTGGCCGGGGACGTCGATTCGCCGGTGGCTGCGTACGTGCTCAAAGTGAACCCGCCGGACGGCCGCTTGGAGTGGCTCTTCATCGACAAGAAGACGTCGCTGCTCGATCGTGAGATAGATGCGTATCCCGATAGCCGTCTGACGATCACCTATGACGATTATCGTCCGGTGGACGGCGAGATGCGCGCCTGGCACACGCACTTGTCGGATGGCCATGCGGAAAACGACAGAGATTATCACGTGACCGCGGATGATTTCAACGTTCGTGTGGCGGACGCGGATATCAACATACCCGAAGGCGGCGCTTCCATCGTCTCGTTTCCGCCCGACGCGACGACGGTTCGACTGCCCGCCCGTTTGAGCGACGGCAAAGTCATCGTGCGCCTGACCATCAACGGCCGGGGGTTGGATTTTGCGCTCGATTCTGGAGCCAGCGGCATCGTTCTGGATGGCGAAGTGGCCAAGGATCTCGGCATCAAGACGTTTGGTAAGTCGATCCAGTCGACAGCCGGACCGTACGAGGCGACGCAGGCCGTGATTCCAGAGATCGGCATCGGTCCGGTCACGATGCACAATACCTACGTCGACTGCTTGCCCTTCAATCAAAGGTTGGATTTCGCCACGAACGTCGTCGGCTTGCTCGGTTTTGATTTCATCGCGAACGCCGTCGTGAGCATCGACTACGAGCACGGCATCGTCACGGCGAGCTCACCCGATTCATTCGCGCCGCCGACCGCGGGCATCGAGCTTGGCGCCACGCTCGACGACGGCGTTCCGTATGTGGTGGCGCAGGTCGGGAATGCTGTCGGGGATCACTTCATCCTCGACACCGGTTCGGACGACGTTATGATATTCTCGGAGTTCGCAGACGCTCATCCCGATGATGTCGCGGACGAAGGCCTCGGCCGCAGTATAAACGCAATTCTCCCAACGTTGACTGCAAGCGGTGTCGGCGGAGAAATTCCCGAGACGCTCACGCAAGTCGCGTCGTATCAGTTTGGCACCGTCAAATTCGAAGACTTTCTCGTCTCTCGGACGCACGGCGATACTTCGTTCGAAGGCGAGGACCAAGACGGGCTTGTCGGCTACTCGGTTCTCCGGTTCTTCACGGTGACGCTCGACTACAAGAACGGCACGATTTATCTAAAGCCCGGCTCCTATCTCGAGAAACTAAAGGCGGCGGCGGCCTCGTCGCCGCATCCTTAGGGTCACGTGAACGTCAAACAGGATGTCTGCATCATCTACACCGACGGCGGGGCGCGCGGCAATCCCGGGCCGGCCGCCGCGGGCGGCGTCATCGCCGCCGCCGATGGTACGCTGGTCGCCGAGATCAGTGAATACATCGGCGTCGCCACGAATAACGTGGCCGAATATCGCGCGCTCATCCTCACATTGCGCCGGGCGATCGACGAAGGATGCCGAATCGTCGATGTCCGCATGGATAGCGAGCTTGTGGTGCGCCAGTTGGAGGGCAAGTACCGCGTGAAGGATGCGAAGATGCGCCCCCTCCACGCCGCGGCCGTTGCGCTGCTCGCACAGTTCGAGCGGGCCGACGTGCGTCACGTGCCGCGAGTCGAGAACAAGGTTGCGGACAAATTGGTGAACGCGGTCCTCGATGCGCGTGAGGACGTGATGCGAGAAGCAAGGGTCGGGCTATGAGACCTGTGTATGGCGAGAGTGGCGCAGTTGTGGCCGTTGTCGATTCGTCGGGCGGCGTGACGCTCGGCGACGGTCCCGGACCCGTGATCGGCGCGGTCCGCGGCATGGAGATCTTCGGCGACGAAGCCGGCTCGCGATTGGTAGGGTACGTCGACAGCGATGGCCGCGTCTACGACGCCGAGCACGAAATCGTCGGTCGCGTTGAAGCGTCGATGCTTGTCGCGGACAAATATGCAAGCCGCGCCGGACGCGTATTCGAAACGGTTGACGCGGGCGTATTGCTCCTGCTCGTTCCGTTGCAAAGCCGCGAAATCGACCGCGATGCGCCGCTTGCCGACGAGACCAAGGCAACGGTGATGGATGAAGTGTTCGAAGCTGAATCGGGCGCGAAGCGCAACGGCGTCCGCAGCCGGCGCGACGCGTTCTAGCGGCGCATAGCCGCTCCCGTGGTGCGCAATATTTCCGCGACGATATCGTAGCGACCCTGGGGCATGATGTAGGCGCCGGCCACACCCGGCGTTTCTCGCAGAGCGACCAGCAATTCACTTGCTAAGGCGGCGCCTTCCATGGCGGCG
Source organism: Candidatus Eremiobacteraceae bacterium (assembly GCA_036511855.1). Taxonomy (NCBI): domain Bacteria; kingdom Bacillati; phylum Vulcanimicrobiota; class Vulcanimicrobiia; order Candidatus Eremiobacterales; family Candidatus Eremiobacteraceae; species Candidatus Eremiobacteraceae bacterium. The sequence continues at coordinate 3,179 of DATCBN010000040.1, forward strand.
TCGTTGCTCGATCGCATGCGCCGGCGAACGGCATCCGGGATGAACATGCCCGGTACTTCGTTGTGGAGGTACTCCGCGTTGCGGTAGCTGCGCAGAGGCAGAACTCCGACGAGCAGCGGCACGCCGGCCGCGATCGAGCGGGCGAGGAACGGCGCAAGCGCCGCCACGTCGTATATCGGCTGGGTCATCACGAAGTCCGCTCCTGCATCTCGCTTCTCTTCAAACTTCGCGAATTCGGCAGCGGGATCGGCCGCGAGCGGATTCACCGCGACACCGACGCGAAACCGTGTTGGAGCCCCGAGAGCATTGCCCGCGAGATCTCGGCCCGCATTGAGCGCGTGCACCATCTCCGTGAGGCCGGCTGCCGTGACATCGAAGACCGATGTCGCGCGCGGAAAGTCGCCGATATTGCTCGGATCACCGGTGAGCGCGAGTATAGCGGTGATGTCGAGTGCCGCGGCGCCCAGGAGCTCGCTTTGCAGCGCAAGCAGATTGCGATCGCGGCATGTCAAATGCAGGATAGCGGCGAGTGACGTCTCGCGCCGGATCAAGTGCGCCAACGCCAAACTTGACATGCGCAGACGAGCGGTTGGATTGTCGGCGATGTCCACCGCATCCGCGCCCGCATCTTCGATGAGCTTCGCTCCATCCAAAGCCGCCGAGCAATCGACGCCGCGCGGTGGGGCGATCTCGACCGTCACGACGAATTCCCGGCCGAGCTTGCGCTCGAACGCCGTCAGCGGCCGGTCGCCCGGCAACGATGAGATATGCGTGGCGCCGCGTGCGGCGCCACGCATATGCGCGGACTCCCGGACGCGAACGCTGCCGGCGTCTGAAGGCGGCCGGGAAGTTTCGACGGCGCGCGGGCGCGGCTGCTTCGTGCGCGGCGCGAGCGGCTTGTCGCGTACCTCGGAGGCCATGGCCCGGATGACATCCGGTGTGGTTCCGCAGCACCCGCCAACGATAGCGGCGCCGAGCGCGACGAAGTCGCGCGCATACATCGCGAAATAATCGGGTGCGGCGCGATAGACGGTTCGTCCGTCGATGTTTTCGGGGAAGCCTGCGTTCGGCATCACTGAATAAGGCAAATCGATCTCGCCGGCATGCGGCGCGAGCGCATCGAAAAGCGCTTGGGGTCCGACGGCGCAATTCACACCGAGCGCGTCGGCGCCCGCTTCGCGCAAGCGGGCGAACGCCACGCCGAGATCGTCGCCCGCCGGTGTGGTGCCGTCTTCGACGACCGATAGCGAGACGAGCACCGGCTGCGAAGGTGCGGTGCGTTTGGCCGCATCTAACGCCACCAATGCTTCGCCGACGCTGCCGAACGTTTCGAGAAGGATCAAATCGGGTGCGCCGCCCGCGAGTGCCGCGATCTGTTCGGCGAAGATATCGAACGCTTCGCCGCTGTCGAGCGGACCCAAAGGCCGCAACAGCGCGCCGGTCGGGCCGACCGACGCGGCGACATACGCATCGCCGTTCGTCGCCGTACGCGCCAATCGGACGCCCGCTGCATTGATGGCCTCGAGCCGGCCGCCGAGGTCGTGGGCGGCGAGCTTCAGGCGATTGGCCGCAAACGTGTTGGTGGTGATGAGCTCGGCGCCCGCGCTGAGGTATTCTGCATGCGCACGCAACACGTCGTCGGGCCGGTCGAGGTTTGCACCTTCGACGCTCGTTCCCGTGGCGGCGCCGCGCGCGAATAGAAGCGTTCCCATCGCGCCGTCAGCGAGTATGGCGCTTCGCCGCCAGCGCGCCGTGATGAGTTCTCGCACCGTCATTCTCCCTCGCCGTTCGTGCGTCGCCTGCGAGGATGCTTCCTTTCGCAGAACGAAAACAAAGATATGGCACCCTCATCGCGAGATTCCGCCGTCTTCGTGTCGGTCGACATGGAAGGCTGCGCCGACATCGTCCATTGGGACGAAGTCCAGCCCTCCGCGTCGCGAGAATACGAACGTTCCAGGATCGTCATGACCGGAGAAGCGGACGCCGCAGTTGCCGGCGCATTCGACGGCGGCGCGACGAGCGTGACCGTCAACGACTCGCACTCCAAGATGCGCAATCTCCTCGTGGAGCGAGTCGACAAACGCGCCAAGGTCGTATCCGGCAGGCTCAAACCGCTCTTCATGCTCGAGGGGATCGGGCCTGAGCACACGGCTGCGTTTTTCGTCGGCTATCACGGCGCTATCGGTGACGCTCAAGCGGTCTTGGGCCACACGTACAGCCCGAAAGTTATCTTCGAGTGCCGGCTCGGCGGCGCACCGGTGGGCGAGCTGACGATCAATGCGGCACTGGCCGGCGCATTCGGTGTGCCGGTAACGCTCGTGTCCGGCGACCAGACCACTCTCGCCGAAGCCGAAGCGGCGCTCCCGTGGGCGCAACTTGTCGAGACCAAGCAGAGTATCAGCTATTATGCCGCGCAGTGCCGTTCGCCGAAGTCCGTCGCGACAGAACTGCGCAACGCCGCGGCGCGCGCGTGCGCGATCGACGGCGCGAAGCCGTTCGAACTGCCAAGACCGGTGACCATGGAGATCGACACGCAGACGACGGCGCAGGCCGACCATCTCGAACTGATCCCCGGCATCGGCCGTCTAGGCCCGCGCTCGATCGCGTTCACGGCGAGCGATTTTCGATCGGTCTATCGAGCGCTGCAGGCCGTCATCTATCTGGGCGCGGCGGCGACGGCGTGACCGAAAACGCGCGCGCCGCGATCGTCGTGGGCAGCATCGTGGCCGTCGTCGTGCTGGGCTACGTGCTATTCTTTCGCCCTTGGCTGCCCCAATACGCCCTGGTGCGCGAAGTGCAAAACGAGAACAGCACGTGGACGGTGACGCTGCAGTGCTATTACACCGCAGGCGCGATCGAGTCGGAGACCTTTCGCATCGCGAACGACAATGGAAAAACTTCGCTCCTCTACTCGGCGACCGACCGCAGCGGTCTTGTGACCAAGCAATTCGATGTGCCGCTTGCCGGCCCCGAGGGCACATTCTTGTTCGAGCAGTTGCGCGCCGACGGCATCTGGGATCTGGACGACAAGCCGGCCCGGCCGCAGCCGAAGGAGTCGTACGTCATAGCGGTAGGTCAGGTACTCGGCGACGAAGGCGGGAGCCGCGCGTTCACGTTCACCGATCCGGCGTACTGGGCATCGACGAAATCGCTCGAGTACAAGGTCGCGATGCCGGCGCCGGACGCATCGAACCGCCCGATCGACATCGGGGCGGGCGTGCCGCGCCGCGATGAGCGCTATCTCAAACTCGTGCGGGAGATCCAAGCGTTCGGGCCGCCGAGCGTGCTCACCGCAGAGAGCCAGATCCGCATCGACTTTGTGAAGAACGAAGCGGCGCGCG
>DATCBN010000041.1 GCA_036511855.1 Candidatus Eremiobacteraceae bacterium
TCAACTCGGACCCGAATCGTCGTTCTCAGTAGGGCTGCGGCGAATCTTGGGGTCAGGGCCCCCCGACGGCTTCTCATTCCTCAACGGCGCGGGACTTCAGCCGGGGCCGTACACGAGCGCATACAACGTCTCGTTCGCCTATCATCGCCGCTGGGCGCAAAACGAACTTTACACCGCGTATGGCGATCCGAACTTGCTCTACACGAAACCGGCATTCGTGCTGAAACTGATCCGCTACATCGGCGCCGAGAAGGGCACCTGACCGGCTTAGCGGATCGCGATGCCCGTCGGCGTGTCGAGTTGTGTGTTGGACCCCGCGATGGTCCCTAGCGGCGCGGCATTCCCGGTCACGCCGGCGGAGAATTCGACGAGCGCGTTCTTGCCGGAGCTTGCAACATAGACGTTGCCGCCGCCGTCGACGACGACCTCGCCGGCAGATCCTAACATCGTATTCGAACCTGAAATCGAACGCAACGGCGGAGAGTCGCCGGTGCTGTCGGCGGCGAAGGTCAACACGCTCGAGCTCGTCGTGACGTAGATCTGGCCGAACGAGTCGAGCGTGATGCCGCGCGGATTGACGAGCTTGGTGTCGAGCCCTTCGATGATCCGTATGGGCGTTGCGTCTTTCCTCGAACCCGCCGCGAACTCGACCACGCTGCCGCCGTACGTTCCGCCGCCGTTCGCGATATAGATGTTGCCGGCGGCGTCGAGCCAGAGCCCAGTGGGATTGTCCAAGTGCGTCTTCTTGCCGGAAATGTTGATAGCCGGCTTCGCATCACCGTTCGCGCCCGGCTTGAACACCAGAATGTTGTTCGAAACGCCGTTGGCGACGTAGAGCGCGCCGGTCGCGTCGACGGAAAGTCCCTCGGGTGGGCCGAGGTGCGTTTTACGCCCGGCGATCTCGATGAGCGGTGGGGTGTTCGGCAGCGCTCTCGGATCGTATTTGGAGACGTTGGTGTTGCCGGGCAGCGCATTCGAGCACCAAACCATGCCGGCGTGATCCACGAAGATGAACGATGGACCGAAGATGCCCGTCTTGCTGTTTCCGAAAATGACGTTTTGCGGTGCGATATCGCCGATCGCGGGCGCCGCGTACCACGCGAGCGTTGACGACGCAGTATTCGCCACAAATACGGCGCCCGTCGGCACGAACGGCGACGGCGGGTCCAGCGGCATGGCAGTGCCCGCTCCGCCTCCGCACGCGCTGAGGGCGAGCGCGGCGATGCATGCCGGCACGCAGAGTCCTGCGCGATGCGCGAATGTCTTCATGGTCCCACCCCAAGTCCGGTAGGCGTCGTCACGCCTTGCAATATATTGGCCGGTAAGCTGTTCGCCGAGAACGGCGGCCGGAACACGAGAATCCCGCTGGACGACCCCGATCCGTTGGCGACGAAGAGCCGTCCGACGTTGTCGATCGTCACGGTTTCGGGCGCTGCTAACATCGTGAACGCGCCGACGATCGCATACGCCGGCTGACTCGTCGAAGAGAATGGCGGCGTGAAGGAGTACACCGCGTTGACGTTTCGCGCCGCGACGAATAGATCGCCGTTCGCGTCGAACGCGACGCCGTGCGGACATTGCGAAGCACCGGGAAGCGCAAATGCCAGCGCGGGAACGCTCGATGCGGAGAACGGCGGATCGAAGCGCACTATTTGGTTGGATCCGCACGCCGCGACGAACAAGCTTCCACTCGCGTCGAATGTCATCTGCGCCGGTTGATTGACGCCCCCGATCTGAAAGGCCGGTGCCGTGGCGCCGAGCAGCGGCGGCGGATAGACCGAGATAGTTCCGGCCAGCGCGTCGGCCACGTAGAGCGTACCCGTCGCGTCGATCGCGACTGCATTCACCGACGTGGGATTGGGGCGCTGCGCCGGAATCAAGAAGACGGGTGTGCTCGAACCGGTGATCGGCAAGTCGAAGAACGCCGTGCCGCCGGTTCCGGTAGCGGCGATGAGGGTGAATTCGTTCGCGATCGCGATGCCGCCGACGCAACTGCCTCCTGGTATCGGCGGCGTGACAAAGCCGGGCCCCGTCGCGACGCCCACCGGCGGCGGAAACGCGGCGATCGTGGGCGGCAGTCCGCCCGACGGACAGTTGCCGACGTACAGCGACTGCTGCGACGGCATCGGTGTGGGCACCGCTCCGCTCGGATTCGCGGCCGTGCCGCATCCTTGCGCAGTCACGACGAGCGCGATGGAACACGCGGCAAGCCTCGCGCATCCGGCTATCCGCATCGATCGCTCCTTCATGGTCCCGACGTCGGCTCGGTGCCGTATGTGAATTGCTGTACGCTCGACAACGTGACGTCGGCTTGTCCGTTTGTGCCCGTGATCGGCGGCGAAACAGCGTTGCTTTGCGGATACGCCGCCGCGTATGCCGGATAGTCGAAGCCTGCGGCGTAGATCGAATAACGATCGCCGGTCGCGTTCGGGTTGCCTGTAGCCGCTTGATTATCGGCGGCGGTGCAAATCGTGTGGGTGGTCTGCTGTCCTATGCGCGGCCCGAGATCGGGCGCGAGAGTTAGTTCTTGCAATCCCGGTTGCGTGCTGCGCACGGTGAAAAATGCTTGGCTCGTTCCAAGCGTGGTCTGCGGATAACACTGACCGAAGTCGGCGACGAAGACCCACTCTTCGGAGATTCCCGCCGGCACGTTGACGTCGATCTTCAATCCACCCGGATTGTCCGGGTCGGCGAAAGGTTGTAACGCGATGAGCACGGGCAATGGCGTGAGCGACGTCAACTGCGCGGTCTTCGCGACGACGACGTGCGAGTGCAAGCCGGTCGGGATCTGCAGGGTCAGATCGTAGCTGCCGAGGACGGGCGATGCATCAAACGTGAGAAATCCCGGGCTGAATCCGACAAAACCGGTCGGGTACGTGCCGTTTGTGACCTGAGGCCACGCGGGCGGGCCACCGTAATAGAGCAACGTGTTGAGGCCGTTGCGATCGTGGAGCAGCGGCTGGCTGTACTGAGCGAAGACTTGTGTCGGTCCGATCAGATTATCGGGCGCGATTCCGTAGCCGAATGCCCCGCCCGTGCACCCGAACGTGGCGGCATTGCAGTCGCCGCCCGGCGGCGTGCCGCTGATATAGTTCGCATTGCCGCCGTTGACGGTTTCGCCGACGAAATTGTACGGGCCGGTGATTTTCGGCGTATCGACAAGTGCCCCGCTCAGTCCGTTAGACTGCCGGAACGTCTCGACCACATTGAGGCCGACGATAGGTGCGCCGGAGGTCTGCAGCGTCGCGATGCCGACCGCGAAGTCGAGCGTCGAGTTCGCAGGATTGACGACCGTCGTGGCGGGCTGCACGCCGACTTGGCCCGACGTGCACCCGGCGAGTGCGATAGTCAGGCCGAGCGAGGCGGCGAGAGCGGCGATCGCTTTCATAGCCGTTCCTGAATGTAGACGCGGAACGTCGTGGGCTGCAAGAGCGGCAAGATCACATACGGACTTGTCGGGAATGCGTCAAGAGGGTAGCCGGTCGCAGCGCCGTTGCCGGGCCCGCGCAATCCGGTGGACACTGGGCTCGTGTACAAATGGTTGAACTGCGGCACGCCGTAGAGCTGATTGAACAAGTTGGTCACGGCGACGCCGAACGTGCGCCGCGTGCCGGGCGGCGTGAATTCAAAAGTGACGTTGACGTTGGCCGACGGCTTGGATAAGAAGCCGCCTGCCGCCGACGTCTCGGCATTCACACCACGCGTCGCCGCGATGTGCGGGTTGAACAGTGTTCCAGGATTCTGGGGATCGACATATTGGGGCGCGCCGTTGACGTTGCCGATCGTCCCGTCGGTATTTGGGATGTTGTACGCAACGCCATTCACGTAGAACGCGCCGAGCAGCCCGATGCCGGTGGGATAGCCGTCGTTGACCGAGATCACCGGGTTGATCCGGATGCCCGAACGGTTGCGGTAGTTCAGGGCAAGCGTCGCCTCGAGCGGCGAAAGATTGGGCGAGTGGTAGAGGTTGCCCAGCGCAAGCGACGCGGTCGGAAGATATTGCCCAGGCGGATCGTTGCCGATCTGGTTGATGTACGTCGCCGAAAACTGGCCCGACAACCCGAAATCCGAATCTTGGGTGATGTCGAACTCCAAACCCGTCGCTTTTTGAATCCCGAGATTGGATTCGAACAACGGTCCCAAAGTCTGAGCGCCGGTGAACGGATCGAAGCCGACGATATTTCGCGAATTTTCCACGATGTCGTAACCGCGCCGGTAGAACGGCGTCAGGCGAAGCCCCAGTCCGTGTCCGAAGTCGTGAGAGTACGTGACGTCGTAATTCGAAAAAGTCGCACCATGCAATGGTTGCGCAGGCGGCGAGCTGGTGACGCCAAGGCCCTGCACCGACCGGCTAGGATCGGTATAGAGCACATCGCGAGTGATCCAATACATCTGGTCCGCGTAGTCGCTGCACGGCTGGTTAAAGGTAAGACCGCAATACACCGCCGCTTTGCCCGTGAGATTGTCGAAGGACGGGATTCCTTTGAAGGCCGCAAACGAGTTTCGCTCCACATTGCTGCCGAGAAAACTCGGCAGCGGGATGGAAAGCGTGCGCCCAAACGTGGCGCGAATCGAGTCGCGCGGGCCCATGACGTGCGTGATGCCGATGTGCGGCTCGTACAACCGCTGGTGGCGCACCGCATCGATCGACGGCGGATTGCTCGGATCGTCGGGAACGAGAAAGTTGTAGCCGTCTAGCCGCAGGCCCGTCTGGATTTTCCACAGCGGACTCATCGCGATCGTGTCTTGTGCGAACCAAGCGTAGATCTGCTGGCGCACGGTCGGGCCATATACGGCCGCAGGCAACCGCGGGATGCCGGTGGTGAGACGAGACGCGATATATCCGCAAGGCACGAGAATGCTTTGGGTGCTTGCGGGCACGTGATAGAGGAAGGGGCAGCCATTGGAATTCACGGGCAAGAAATCAAACGCGGCGAGCGGAGAAAACGTCTGGATATGATTGAAGCCGTTGACGTTCACGACCGTGAAGACCTGATAGCCGCCCGCGAACGCATTTGCTTGCGTGACGTCCACCGTGGTGCCGAACGGTTTCGCGAAATCGTATTTCCCCCCGAACTCGATGTAGTGTTTCGAGCCTTCCTGGGCGCTGATCTCTGCCGCAACGCCCGTGCGTGAGCCGCCATTCGCAGGCGTGAAGAGTCCGGTTTGCGGGAGGCTTTCGCGCTGGATGTCGATCGCTCGATAAAAGCGGATCGTGCCGAACGCGTTCGGGCTGAACGTATTCGAATATTCGAATTTGTACGCGGTGAACGGACTGTCAAATGTGTTCGATCCGAGTGCCGGACCCGGCAATCTCGCGCCCGGGAATACCGGGTAGATCGCTTGCGTCTGCAACGGCGTGAGCAGCCCGGGACCCGGATGCCCCACATTGCTGGAGTTCTGCAGGCCGAGCGTGTCGACAAAGGCGAGCTGCTGCGAAACATCCTGGCGCTGGAAGAACATCTGCAACTGCTCTTGTCTACGCGAGCCGAACCGGTACAAAAGATTGTTGACGACGTCGTCTTGCTGCTGGCTCTGCGGGAGGTTCGCGACGGTGGCGTTGGTGGTGGAGAGCAGCGACGCGAGCTTCGTCACATCGCTGCCTCGTGGCCCGAACTGGAAATCTTGACGGACGCCGGTGAATCCGATGTACTCCGACCAGCGGCCGTTCGGCGTGGCTGTTCCGTATTCAAATCCGGCCTGATGGTAGAGCGGATCGCCGAAGTTCTGCCAGTTGCCCCCGAGGAAGTTGGCTTCGAGATCGATCATCCCGAAAGCCGGATACGTCCCTCGCTTGGCGGATAGCGCGATCAGACCGGTTCCGGTGTCGCCGTGTGAAGAGTCGCCGCCTCCGGGAATGAGCTGCAGCGAACCGACCCCGTTCAAGAGATTGAAATTGGCGACGTTGCCGGAGCGGCTTTGCAGCGACGCGTTGGGCAGCGTATAGTCGATGCCTTCGAACTGATAGGCGGTCTGGAAGTCGAACCCGCCGCGGATCTTGATGGTTCCGGAACTGTCTTTCGTGACGCTCGGGAGGCCCGCAAGCAGCGAACTCTCGTCCGTGTTGAACGACTTACCGAGCTGCGTCTGCAGCGCTTTGCTGGTGACGGCGTAGCTGGTCTCGGTCGCATTGGGCTGGTACGCGCTGCTCGCGGATCTCGTCACTCTAACCGTGCTCAGCGTGCGCACGTCGACGGTCAGGCGCTCGTCGATGGTTTTTGTGTCGTCCGGCAGCACCGTGACGCCGGTGACGGTCGCGAGCGCGTAGCCTGTTTTTTCAAACGTGAGCGTGTACGTGTCGGGCGCAAGTCCGACAAGCGCGTAGCCGCCGCGGACATTTGTGATCCCATTGTACGTTCCGCTCGGCGACGTAGCGACGATCTTCACGCCGGCGACCGGCGCGTGCGTGACGCCGTCGGTGACCGTGCCGCTCACTTGTCCGGTGAGCGCGGCGGACGCGAGTTCCGGCCGCAAAATGCCGGCGAGAATGATTGCGATCGCGATGAAGTGGCAAAGCACGCGCACATGCGGGGCGAGGGGCATTATCTAAGGACCTCCCCGTATTTCGTACGTTCCTTTGAGTATAAGCCCCGAATGTTAAGCGTTCCTTATCGCGACATTATCACATCGGACAGGTCCGCTCCAAACGCGCGTGGGCACGGCAATTGTTTCTCTATTAAATCTACTGTATTAGTAGACAATACATCAATTTGGGTACCCTGGCAATCTGCGAAAAGTCCTAAACTTAGATCAGGAAGCGATCACGTCCCCAGGCAGGTTGGATTAGCAGCCATATGGACACGGACATCTTAAAGGCAGGAGTTACACGCCACCGTCCGACCCGACTCCATCCGACGCCGATGCTTAACCTCTCCCCTATGTCGCGATAATCATGCGATAACATTCGCACGCTACGCTAAGTGGGCTACTGGGCGAATCTTGCGAGGATACGCAAGGCTCCGTTTGCGCCACTCACACTTGTTCTAGAGGTGGATATGCCTAATCGCTTTAGGAAGATCCTGAATAAGGTTCTTTCGGCCGGACTTGCCATCGGCATGGTCGGCTCGCTTGCGGCGTGCGGGGGCAACTCGTCGTCCTCGCCGGCCGCGCCGGTGATTCCCGGTACCCAAAAAGCCAATTCGAAGACCGGCGCCAACCCCGACATCAGCGTCGGCGGCGTGTTCGGCGGCGGCAGCTCGCTCATCTCACTCGTCGAGCGCTCACTCATGGATAACTACGGCGTCGGCATCGCTAGCCAGCCGACGGGCCCCGTGAATAACAAGATCCAGATCCTGTACGCATCCATTGGAAGCGGCGGCGGCCTCACCGCATACCTCACCCAAACTCCCTCGAACATAACGCCGGGCAACCCGCCCCCGCCGACGTCGACGCTATTCCCGAACTATCCGTACCCCGTATGGGATTACGCGATGAGCGATGCGCCGTTGAGTTCTACGCAGATCTCCCAATATCAGTCGGACGACCAGACGCAGCGCGGCCCCGCATTGGAAGTGCCTGTGACGTTGGACGGCGTCGCGACGCCGTACAATCCGTCGGGCCTCACCGTTCCATCGGGCGGCCTGCATCTCTCGGTGGAATCGCTTTGCGGCATCTTCACCGGGGGCATCACCAATTGGAACGATTCGCACATCACCTCAGATAACAACGGTATTCAAGTGTCGTCGAATCTGCCGATCCTCGTCGTCTATCGTGCGGATGGCAGCGGCACGACGTTCCTGCTTTCGAACCACACGAACACGGCGTGCGCCAGCACGACGTTCCCGTGGACGATCGGCGTGGGAACGTTGCTCACGTGGCCGGCCGGCTTCGACGGCGAAACCGGAAGCCAGGGCGTTGCCGGCAAGGTCGCGGCCACCGCCGGCGCGATCGGTTACGTTGGTCCTTCATTCCTCGGGCCACCGAACAACATCCCGGCTGCGCTGCTGCAAGACAATTTCTCGCTCAACCATCCCTCACAGAAGCAGTACATCAAGTTGAACACGACATCGATCACGAGAGCGTTGAACGGCGTCTCATTGCCCAGCAACTTCACGCCGACCGATATCCTCAACGACACGATCGTGCCGGATTCGCCCGCAAACGGAGCATGGCCGATCGCCGGATTCTCGTACGCCGACTTCTACGGATGCTACGGCGTGAAGAAGACGGTGACCGCGCTTAAGGGCTACGTGCAATGGATGGATTCGACGACACTGCCGAAGGGCCAATCCATCGCCGACAAAGCGATCATCGCGGGCGGCTTGGTATACTTGCCGAACGCGCTGAAGACCAAAGTCAGTGCCGCCATGGCAGGCGTGAAGCTCGGTCCGGTCTCCGGAGTCTGCACGCTGTAAATAACCCGTCCGTCGGATGCGAGCGGCACGCGAGCGCCGCTCGCACGACGACACAAGTGGGTCCCGCGCAGTGACGTTCGTTCACGAGGGGGCGGCGGCATAGCGCGGGGTCCTCTCCCAAAGCAGAGCTCGGCGTGACATCGCGCCGGAAAGCGCTAAAGCCATGACGGCTCCCGTTCGCGTTGCCATCGTCGAACCGCAAGCGCTGTATAAGGAAGGCCTCACTCACGTCTTCCGCCGGTCGGCGGAGATAGAAGTGAAGGCGGATGTCCGCGAGGCGGCCGTCGATGTGGCGCTCGTCGGTACGGCCGTGCTCGAACTCCGCTCCGCCGAAGCGCTCGTCAGTATCCGCGCCGAGAACCCGCGCATGCGAATCTGCGCGCTCGTCATGCCGGGGAACGAACGATCGTTCGAAATCGCGCGCGTCTTGTGCTCGGATGGATTTGCGAGCGTACATGCGACGCCAGCCGAGGTCATAACGTCGGTCATATCGGTGGCGCGCGGCGAGCGAGGTGTTGGAGAGCGCTTGGCTCAATCGAGCGATCGCCGCCAACACTCAGACAGGACCGGCGCCCGAACCGATCTGTCTAAACGCGAATCCGAAGTGATCAGGCTGATCGTCGACGGAATGTCGAACAAAGAGATCTCATCCGCGCTCGTGCTGAGCGAAAAGACCGTCAAGAATCACGTGAGCAGAATATTTTCAAAACTGCATGTGACCGCGCGGACTCAGGCCGCAGTGGTCGCGTTGCGGCAAGGAATGGCCGACTGATCGAACCGGCCTCAGGCACTGTAGAGCGATGTCGGCTTAGACGCCTCGAAATCCGCAAACCACGGGCGCATCCGCAACGCGACGTTCACCAGCGCGAGTAGGACGGGGACTTCGACGAGCGGTCCGATGACAGACGCGAATGCCTCGCCCGAATCTATGCCGAAGACCGAGACGCAAACGGCTATCGCGAGTTCGAAGTTGTTGCTCGCTGCGGTCAATGCGAGCGACGTTGTGCGCCCGTATGACGCACCGGCGCGCCGGCCCATCGCAAACGAGACGCCGAACATCACGGCGAAGTAGATGACGAGCGGAACGCCGACCAAGAGCACATCAACGGGGTGCGCGACGATCCTCGCACCTTGCAGCGCGAACATCGCGACGATCGTGAAGAGCAGCGCGACGAGGGTCAGCGGCGCGATCGTCGGAACAAAACGCTCGTCGTAGCGCGCGGCGCCGAGCTTCGGGCGAAGGAACGCACGAGTCAAAGCGCCGGCAGCAGCCGGAATTCCAAGGTAGATCAGGACGCTGACGGCGACAGTCTCGATCGAAAGCGGAACGGCGAGACTCGGCAGACCAACGAGCGGCGGAAGCACCGTCACAAAAAGATAGGCGTACGCGGCGTATCCAAACACTTGGAAGACCGAATTGAGCGCTACGAGCGCCGCTGTGTACTCGCGGTCCGCTTGGGCCAGTTCGCTCCACACGACGACCATCGCGATGCAGCGCGCGAGTCCGACCATAACGAGACCGGCGAACAGGTCCGGACGTCCGTGCAGAAATGCGGCGGCGAGTCCGAACATTAGGATCGGCGCAATGATCCAATTCTGAATCAACGACAGCCCCAGCAGCCGTGTGTCGCGCAGCGCCGCCGGTAGCGCTTCGTAGCGCACGCGCGCGAACGGCGGATACATCATGACGATGAGCCCGACGGGAACGAGGGCCGCGGGGAGCCGGACACCCAGCGTGCCTAGACCGACGCCCAGCAGCATCGCGAGGACGATCCAAAGCGTAAGGAACCGATCGAGGAACGAAAGGTCGGCGAGGAGCGGGCGGCTATTGGTTGAAACGAGCGCGTCCCTCAAATCCATTCAAGCCTTTGTGCTTTCGTTGGACCGCAGCTCTTCGATCAACCGCTCGACACGGCGCTCGATGTCGTCGCGGATGCGGCGGACTGCGGCGATGTCCTTGCCTGCCGGGTCCTCGACCTCCCAATCCTCGTAGCGCTTGCCCGGATAGATCGGACATGCGTCGCCACAACCCATCGTGATGACGACGTCGGCAGCGCGAACGACATCGTCGGTCATCGGTTTTGGGAATTCTTTGCCGATGTCGATGCCGATCTCGCTCAGCGCCTCGACGACGACGGCGTTGATGCTTCCCGCGGGCGCGCTGCCCGCAGAGCGTACGTGAACGAGGCCACCTGCCCGCGCGTCGAGGAGCGCTGCGGCCATTTGGCTGCGGCCCGCGTTATGCACGCACACGAACAACACTTCGGGCATGATGTTCGGCAATTTCCCTTCGTTATGCGCGGCTGCACGCAACCGCTCGCGAGCGAATCGATACGCGAAAATCGGAATATAATCGTCTACGTGCGAACCTACGAGCGATTGGGCGCTCTCCGCGAGGCAGAGCCGCACAGTCTCGGGTGAGAAGATGCCGTCGAATTCATCGTGCAACTTGCCGGCCGACGTCAACGTGAGGGCAAGAACCTTGCTTCCGATCTCATCGCTCACGCCGGCACCTACTACACTGCGCAGCATTCATCGGCATGAGGATCGGCGCCGGAGCAGCACGTCGCGCCGCCTTCGTTTCGCGTCTCGGTGTCCTCGAGGACGGTGTACACTTCCCAGCGCCGGCCGTCCGGGTCTGCTGCCCACACCTTGGTCTGCTTGGCGTAGCAGCACGTCTCTTCGCGTTCGATGTCCACCGGCACGCCGGCGGCCTGCAAGCGCGCGATGGCCGCATCGACCGCTTCAACCGATTCGACGACGACGCCGAAATGGGCGGAGCGTCCAGGCTTTGCGGCTAAGTCTCGATCGAGCGCAAGCTCCAAACCGGGATCTTCAGTGATGAACAGCGCGTAGTCATCGAGAGATTTCGCCGGTTCGGCATCAAGCAGCGTGCGGTAAAAGGCGACGCTTTTCGCGAGATCTCTCGTGGCAAGATTCAGGTGGGTTTTCATGCGGCGACGGCTTTCTCTGAGAACAGCGCATTGACGGCTTTACGCAGTCGGCCAATGACGCCGGGAGCAAGGCGATAGTAGACCCACGTTCCTTTGCGCTGGCCACGGACGAGATCCGCGTCGCGCAGCCAACGAAGATGATGGGAAACGGTGGGCTGCTCCAACGGGAGTCCCGCTGTGAAGTCGCAGACGCAGACTTCGTCCTTGGCCCGCGCTAGCGTGGCCAGAATCGCCAATCGATGGGGATCGCCCAGCGCCTTGAAAAGCTGGGCATGTTCGCCGAAGTCGAGGTCGACGATCGTCGTCGCGGGGCAACATCGTTGTATTGACATACGTCGATATTAGCGATTGCATCGGGATTTGTCAATATAGCGCCGGCGTTTATTTCAGGTTCGGAGGAAAAGTTGACGGACGGACCATCGCGACTTGATCAGGATATCTGGGTGTTGGAGAAAGATGTCCGCTTTGCCGGCATCCCGTTGCCGCACACGATGACGATCATCCGGCTGCCGACGAATGGACTGTTCGTTCACTCACCCACCATTCTCGATTCGGCAACAGCAGAGGCGCTGGCATCGCTGGGCGCTGTCGACTCGATCGTCTGGCCCAGTTGGTGGCACGACCTCTACCTTCGCGACTACGCGGCAGCCTATCCGCGCGCGAGGTTGTTTGGAGCGCCGGTGCTGGTCGAATGGAATCGATCGCTTTCATCCCTTCGCGCTTTGGACGCGCGCGTTCCGCTCTGGGCGCCGTGTCTCGATCAGCTCTATGTCGATCGCATGCGGCTCTTTCTCGACGAGTTCGTGTTCTTCCATCGGCCAAGCCGTTCTTTGATCGTCGCAGACTTAGCATTCAATCTAGATGAAAGCAGGGGATGGTTTACAAAGTGGTCGTTCGGCGCCATCGGAGCGTACCCCGGATGCAATATCCCATGGTTCTACCGCTTGGCGCCGGCGGATCGCACGTATCTACGCGACAAGATCGAGCGCATTTTGGATTGGGACTTTGATCGGCTTGTCGTTGGTCACGGAAGCGTCGTGCCGACTCGAGGAAAGGACGCCTTGAGAAACGCCTATCGTTGGCTTTTGCGACCTTGAGCATCCTCGGCCTTCGCAAAATGGAATCGCCGCCGGGCCCGCCAAGGGCGGCGCGATGACCACGTGGATAATTCTCTTCGTTGCGGCGGTATTCGGCGGCGTGTTGAATTCCGTCGCGGGCGGGGGAAGTTTTCTCACGTTTCCGGCGCTGTTGTTCGTCGGCGTTCCTCCCATCAACGCGAATACCACGAGCACGGCGGCGCTGCTGCCCGGTGTTTTTGCGAGCATCACCGGCTATCGCGAGGATTTTCCGAAGGCGACGATGTTCGTGGTTTGGCTTTCTGTCGCCAGTCTGATCGGCGGTTTTGCGGGCGCGCTGCTGTTGCTTGGGACGCCCCAGGAAGCGTTTAAGCGACTTATTCCCTACCTGCTCGGCGTCGCAACGCTGACGTTCATGCTCAGCAAACGTCTTTCGGAGTGGATGGGCCGCGGCGAACACCAAATCGCGGCTCCGTCACCTCGCGCGCTGGCCGGCATCTCCGCCGCGCAGTTGGTCATCTCCGTATACGGCGGATATTTCGGCGGCGGCATCGGCATTTTGATGCTTGCGACGCTCGGACTCATGGGCATGCGCAATATCCATGCGATGAACGCCGTGAAGACGGTGCTCGCGGCGATCATCAACACGGCGTCGTTCGTCACCTTCGTCTTCGCGCGCAACATCGTATGGCCGTATGCGGCGGTGATGATCGTCGGATCCACCATCGGCGGATATTTCGGCGCGCGCTACGTCCGGCGCTTCGATCAGTCTCTGGTCCGCGGATTCATCACCGTCGTTGGGATCGTGATGACCGTGTACTTCTTCGTGCGTCAGGGATTCTAATCAATTATTTGTAGGGGCCGACTTTTATGGTCGGCTGTACTAGGGCAAGCATCGCTTGCCCATTGGGTGAGTGGTTCACACGATCAAAGGACGCCTTGAATGGCGAGACTCGAAAGAGCGACGAGCGCCCACACAGCGGCGCCTAGCACGAGCGGCGAATAACCGACCGTTCGCAATTTGTCGAAGTCCGATCCGAACCCGACTCCGGCGAACGCGACGATCATGATGTAGCGTCCGGTCGTCGCAAGCCCGCCGAGAATGGCAGCGGGCAAGACGCCGATGGACGCCGCCGCCGCAGCGGCGACGAAAAGCACGATGAACCACGGCATCGTCGCGACGAAATCGAAACGGCCGCGCGCTCCGGCGCTGCGTTGCGAAACGTACAATGCTGCCCCTGCCGCGATCGGCAGTATAGCAAGCGTTCGCGCGAGTTTCACGATCGTCGCGATTTGGCCGGCCGCCGGAGCATACGCGTATCCGGCAGCGAGCACCGACGATGTGTCATTGATCGCCGTGCCCGCCCAGGTGCCGAATGTCGCATCGCTGAGATGAAGCGCATGTCCGATGGCGGGGAACAAGAAGACCGCCACTATATTGTAGAGGAAGATCGTGGCGGTCGCGAACGCGACCTCGCCGGCCTCGGCGCCGATCACCGGCGCAAGCGCGGCGATGGCCGACGCCCCGCAGACCGAAGTGCCGGCCGCAACGAGCAGACGCATGTTGAAACCGACCCGCATCAACCGCCCAAGCACGAGTCCGCCGGCCAATCCGGCGACGAGTGTGCCCACGAGCACCCATGCACTCGACCGGCCGTCTTGCCACAACACCGCGAGATCGATCCCGAATCCGAGCAGCACGATGCCGGCTTGCAACAGATGTTTCGACGCAAATCTTGTTCCAGGTTCCAACGCCCCGCTCGCGCCGATGAGTCGGCGCGCCACGATGCCGGCCGCGATCGCGAAAATCGGAGCGCCTACCACAGGCCACTTGAAGCCTAAGAACACCGCGACGAGCGCCAGCGCAACTGCGAACAAGATGCCCGGCGCCAAAGTGCGTAGCGTCGTCATGTACGGATATCGTTCGGCCGTAGGCGCGGCGTCGACCTTGCATCGGGCCTGCTACATCCGTAGCAGCCATTTCGAGGGGCCGGAGCGCCCGGCGGCAAAGCACTCGCGAGCTTTTCACAGAGCGACCCGTTCGCTTTGGCGCGGAGCATCGCGCCGCGTTTCCGTGCCAATTTTCGTAGACCATCAACCGCCTACTAGTCCTTCGGGAGGGTGCACGCGTGTCCGATACCGCTCACGTCCATGACGAGCCGGAGACTCCGGCCGAGATCAGCCGCCGAACGTTCATGACGCAAGTGACCGTGATCGCCGGCACCATCGTGGGCCTCGGGGTGGCGATTCCGGTTCTCGGCGGGCTTGTGCCGTCCAAAGATATTCTCGATGCCGGCAAGCCGAAGTGGTATCCGCTCAACGCAGACGAATTCGAACAATTCGAAAAAGCGGCGGCCGATCCCATGAAAATAACGTTTCCTAAGACCACAGTGGACGGCTATCTCATGAGCGAGTCCAACGACTACGTCTGGGGCGTGAAGATGACGCCCGACCAGGAAGCACAATTCAAAGCTGACCGGCCGGATCTTTTCCAAGTCCCGCACGGCGACGTGAAATACGAAGTGCCGGTCACGTACGAGAATATCGGCATCGCGTTGTTCAGTCCGATTTGCCCGCATCTCGGCTGCCGGTTCAATTGGAATAAAGACGAGCAGCAGTTCCTCTGTCCCTGTCACGGTTCGACGTACACGAAATTCGGCAAGCATATGGCCGGTCCGGCCAACCGCGGTTTGGACCCATTGCCGTTCCAAGACAAATCGGGAATCGCGCAGGTCACGTGGATCAACTTTGAACAGACGACCGCCGACCGCTTGATCGTCTCGTACACGTAGGGAGGAGAAAAATGCTCAACTGGATCGAGGAACGCACCGGCGGCATCTCCGCCCTGAAGAATTTTCTCACGGAAGACGTTCCAGGCGGCGCGAGTTACTGGTACGTCTTCGGCAGTGCCACGCTGATCGCGCTGGTCATTCAGATCGTCACCGGCATCTTTCTTACGTTCTACTACGCGCCATCATCGGCCACGGCGTGGGAGTCCACGAAATTCATCTACGATCACGTATCGGGGGGCGCATTCCTTCTCAGCATGCATTTCTGGGGCGCGTCGGCCATGATCGCGTTGATGACGATGCATTTGCTGCAAGTGATGATCTGGGGCGCCTACAAGAAGCCGCGCGAGATCATGTGGGTCATCGGCGTCATCTTGTTCCTGCTCACGCTCGTGCTCGGGCTAACGGGATATCTGCTCCCCTGGGATCTCAATGCGTATTCGGCATCTGCCGTTTCCATCAAGATCGCCGGCGACATCCCCATCGTCGGCCCGGCCCAAGCCAATTTTCTGCAAGACGGTTTGCAAATGGGGACGCTGACCATCAACAGATTCTTCGGCATCCACGTGTGGCTGATTCCGATCATGCTGCTCGGCCTCGTCGGGCTCCATCTCGCGGTGTTCCGCCACAACGGTGCAGCCGGTCCGCCGGCCGACGAGACGCCGCGCAAGTTCGGCCGTTTCTTCCCCGACCAGATCTTCATGGATACCGTCGCCTCGCTGGTCACGTTCCTCGTCATCGTCTCGCTCGCGGTGTGGATGCCTGCGCCGCTCCTCGCCAAAGCCGACCCGACGAACTCGGCGTTCGTGCCGTCGCCGGCATGGTATTTCTTCCCGCTCTTCGGTTTGCTCAACTTGCTGCCAGGCAACATGTTCTCGGTCGGCAGCTTTGCCGTATCGGGTGAGCTCATCGGCACCGCGATCGTCCCTGCAGTCTTCGTCGCGATTCTCATGTTCTTGCCGTGGATCGACCGCAATCGAAAGCGCGCGCTGAATCAGCGGCCTTATTTCATTGGTCTCACCTTGTTGTCGGTGGTCGCCGTCTTTGGCTTGGGTTGGTATGGAGCGTCTTCGGTGCAGGCTCACATCGCCGCGAGCGGTGGCGCGGGTCAGACGCCGGTGCGAGGCTACGGCGCTGCACCAGCCGGCGCCCAAGAAGCTGCGGCGGCCGGCGGCGGGACCGCTTCGAATCCGGTAGCGCTAGGCCAGGCGGTCTATTCGCAGAACTGCACGTCGTGCCACAGCGCCAACGGCAGCGGCGTGCCGAACCTCGCACCCCCTCTGGACGGAAATCCCTTCGTCACCGGCGATGCCGCAAAAGTCATCGCTGTCTTGGACAACGGCTTGCACGGCCAAGCGGTGATGGGCAAGTCGTATTCCACGCAGATGCCGGCGTGGAAAGGGCAGCTCACGCCTTCACAAGTCGCGAACGTCATCTCATACATTCGCGGATCGTGGAGCAATCACGCGGGCGCCGTCACCGAAGCGCAGGTCAAAGCCGCAAAGTAGGGGCTCCGTGGGGCCTGCGATTCCGTACGAGGGTGAGCATCGCTCACCCAAAATGGCTAGCGATGCTTGCCCTATTACAGTGTCAATCGAAGGCGCACGGACCGAAACCTTCGAACAAGAGACGCGCGCGGGAGTCCGTATGAGCGGACTGAGAGGGCGGCTGCGGCCGCCGACCGTTAGAACCTGCTCTGGATAACTCCAGCGAAGGGAGCTCGGATGAGCCTCACCATTCACCCAAAATCAAAAGCGACGAGCCATAAGGTATACATCGACGGGCCCGCCGGCATGCGCGTTCCGGCGCGACAAATTCATTTGACTGACGGCACGTCGTTTCAGGCGTACGACACGAGCGGTCAACATTCCGATCCCGGCATGCAGATCGACGTGCGCGACGGTTTAGAGCCGCTCCGCGCCGGCTGGATCCGTGCTCGTGGAGACGTCGAAGAACTGGCGCAAGCCACATCCGAGTATCGCCGCGAACGCGAAGCGAAGTCCGAGCTCGATGCCATCCGCTTTGCGGGCGGACGCAAACCGTTACGAGCGAAGTCTGGACGCACGGTCACTCAGATGCACTACGCCCGGCGCGGCGAGATCACGCAGGAAATGGAGTACATCGCCATTCGCGAGGGCGTGACGCCGGAATTCGTTCGCGATGAAGTCGCGCGCGGTCGCGCCATCATTCCCGCCAACATCAACCATCCAGAAGCCGAGCCGATGATCATCGGCCGCAACTTCCTCGTGAAGATCAACGCCAATATCGGCAATTCGGCGGTGAGTTCGTCCATCGAAGAAGAAGTGGAGAAGATGACGTGGGCCACGCGATGGGGCGCGGACACCGTCATGGATCTTTCGACCGGCAAGAACATCCACGAAACGCGTGAATGGATTCTGCGCAACTCTCCCGTGCCGATCGGTACCGTGCCTATCTACCAAGCCGTTGAGAAGATCAACGGCAAAGTGGAGAATCTTACCTGGGAGATCTATCGCGACACACTGATCGAGCAGGCCGAACAGGGAGTGGACTACTTCACGATCCACGCAGGCGTGCTGCTGCGCTACGTGCCGCTCACGGCGAAACGCGTGACCGGCATCGTCTCGCGCGGCGGGTCGATCATGGCGCAATGGTGCCTCATGCACCATCAAGAGAACTTCTTGTACACGCACTTCGAAGAGATATGCGAGATCATGAAGGCGTACGACGTCTCATTCTCGCTCGGCGATGGGCTGCGGCCGGGTTGCACCGCCGACGCAAACGACGAAGCGCAGTTCGGCGAATTGGACGCGCTAGGCGAGCTGACCAAGATCGCGTGGAAACACGATGTGCAGACCATGATCGAGGGTCCGGGCCACGTGCAGATGCACCTCATCAAAGAGAACATGGACCGTCAGCTGGCCGTGTGCCAGGAGGCGCCGTTCTACACGCTCGGGCCGCTCGTCACCGACATCGCGCCCGGCTACGATCACATCACGAGCGCGATCGGCGCGGCGATGATCGGCTGGTACGGCACCGCGATGCTCTGTTACGTGACGCCCAAAGAACACCTCGGCCTGCCCAACAAGAAGGACGTCAAAGACGGCGTGATTGCGTACAAGATCGCGGCCCACGCGGCCGACCTCGCGAAGGGTCATCCGCACGCGCACGAGCGCGACGATGTCTTATCGAAGGCGCGGTTCGAATTTCGTTGGGAAGATCAGTTCGCGTTGTCGCTCGATCCGCAGACGGCGCGCGATTTCCACGACGAGACGCTCCCGGCCGAGGGAGCGAAGGTCGCGCATTTCTGCTCCATGTGCGGTCCACACTTCTGTTCGATGCGCATCACGCAAGACGTGCGCGACTACGCAGCCGCGCTGGAGATAGAAGAAGGCCTCAAAGCAAAAGCCGAGGAGTTCCGCGAGAGCGGCGGGGAGATCTACGTCAAGACGTAGCTCCGCTCGGCTCTGTGAGACCTTTGTGACTCTGTGGGGCCGACCTTCATGGTCGGCCAGGAAGAACATAATGGGCAAGCGATGCTTGCCCTCCTACAATTAGAAGGCCACGCCGAGAAGAAACCTCGGCCCCACATTCGTTGCTCTGCTACTCGCCGACCTCGCGATAGGCGACCAGCGCCGGGAATAGCGGGATGAGGTGCTTTTGCGCCCATCCGAGATATTCGATGCCGCCGCCGCCCGTGCCGGCTGTGGGTTCGGCCTCGCCGCGCTTGGCTGCGTAAGCGTTCACTTGCCGCATGCGCTCGCGCGTGACCCGGAGATGCACCGACAAGAAGCTGTCATGCGACGGGTCGTGCAGCGCTTCGTCCGCGCGCGCGATGTGGCGCAGGATGTCTGACAAGTGCGAACGATGCGCGCGTTTGCGCAGCAATTGCGCACCCGCGCGGGCGGTCTGCAGATCATCGCGCCGGTGATTTTCCTTGGCGACCGCGGCGGTCATGTCGGCGCGAAAACGACCGACGGCTTCGGCGTGCTGTTTCTCGCGTTCGGCGAGATCGGCGGCGCCCGTCTCTTTGCGCCGGCTGAGGAGTATGCGCTCCAGGATGTTCGCGGCGCGATCGACATCGGCGGGCGCGATCTTCTCGACCGTTGCGCCGGGCTGGCCGGCAAGCGACCCGATGCGGTGCAACACTGCGTGGGCAAGATCGTCCACTTTTGCTGCGAGCGCGTAAGGCGAATCAGCCGGCGGCGTGGCGACGACCGCATCGTTGCGAAGGATCAACGGATCGACCACCGCCGCCGTGCCATCGTATTTGTCTCCGTAGTTCGCGCGATACGTGTCGGATGGGAAGAGCCGCACTGACAGCAGATTGGACTTGCCGAGCGCGCGCTGAATGAGCCGGAACTGTGCTGATTGGAATCCGCTTCCAGGCACGAGATTGTCGCGGAAGCGATAAAATTCAATGCTGCTAAAGGTCTCGTCGGCGTCGCGCGGATCGCCGAGGTAGCGCATGATCGACGGCAGGAGTTCACGGCACGAAAAGCTCGCGCGGGCCGCGGCGGTGAGCGCCGGGCGCCAGAACGGCTCGTCCTCGCTGCAGTGCCGTAGGATTGAGTCAGCATCGCCGTTGGATAACAACTTCTCGAGCGTGCGCGCGATGACCGCGAAATCGAACGCGAGCATCTTGAAGGTCAACTCGTGCAGCTGGTGAGTGATGATGAAGACGCGTTCGTCGGGAACCGCGGAGCTCGGACGCTGGCTTGCGAGGAGGCTATCCAGGCCAAGATATTTATGGTAGTCGAGCATTCGCCGGCCGTCCGGCATCGCCGGATTGACGTCTAGGTCGCCGGTGAACCGGCTGCGCGCGGGATCGGAGCGCACCTCTTCGTCGACGGAAAAAGTCCACCAGCTCGCGTCGTCGTGTCGTTCTGCCATCAGGCTCTATTTGCGGGGGTAAGCGCACTGAACCTCTGACGTTTTGGCGGGGCGAACGCATACCGTCGTCTAACTTACCTCGTTCTGATGATCAACGGCACAATCGTCGACACCTTAGCTCGTCCGCTGCGCGACCTGCGCATTTCGGTCACCGACCGCTGTAATTTCCGCTGCACCTACTGCATGCCCAAGTCCGTCTTCGGTCGCGACTTCCGCTTTCTGCCGGCTTCGCAACTGCTCACGTTCGAGGAGATCGCGCGCCTTGCGCGGATACTTGTCGACCGCGGCGTGGAAAAGATCCGGCTCACCGGGGGCGAGCCGCTGCTACGGCGAGATATCGACAAACTCGTGGCCATGCTGGCTGACATCGATGGCGTTCGCGACCTCACGCTGACGACGAACGCATCGCTGCTCGCGGATAAAGCCACCGCATTGCGCGCCGCCGGGCTTCATCGCGTCACCGTCAGCCTCGACTCGTTGGACGACGCGACATTTCGGGCGATGAACGACGTCGAGTTTCCGGTTGCGCGCGTACTCGACGGTATCGACGCGGCTCTGGCCGCCGGCTTCCGTCCGATCAAGATCAACATGGTCGTCAAGCGCGGCGTGAACGAAGCCGACGTGCTGCCGATGGCCCGGCGCTTTCGAGGCCCCGACTACATCATGCGCTTCATCGAATATATGGATGTCGGTTCGACCAACGGGTGGCGGTTGGAAGATGTCGTCTCGGCTTCGGAGATCATCGGCATCATCGGGCGTGAAATGCCGCTCGATGCCGCGGAACCGAACTACCGCGGCGAAGTCGCGGGCAGGTACAGGTATCTCGACGGCGGAGGCGAGATCGGCGTCATCGCATCGGTGACGCAGCCGTTTTGCCACGATTGCACGCGCGCACGATTGGCCTCTGAAGGTCTGCTCTATACGTGCCTGTTCGCGACGCGCGGGCACGATTTCCGGGCATTGCTGCGTGGGGGGGCTTCGGATGCCGAAATCGCTGCGTTCACGGATTCGCTTTGGTCGGCGCGGTCCGACCGTTACTCCGAGGAGCGCGGCGAGAACACCGATGCTTTACCCAAAGTCGAGATGTCACACATCGGAGGCTGACCATCGGGAACATCGACGAAGCAGCCATCAAAGAAAAGGTTCGGGCGCAATTCGGCGCTGCCGCACAAAGCTATGTGACTAGCGAATCGCACAGCAAGGGCGATGACCTGCAACGGCTACTCCAACTCGCCGCGCCCACGGGCACCGAGCGGATGCTCGACGTGGCCACCGGCGGCGGGCACACCGCCCTTGCCTTCGCCCCGTTCGTCGCTTCTGTGACCGCGGTCGACCTGACGCCTCGCATGTTAGAAGCGGCGTCGGCCTATGCAGCCGAGCGCGGCGCGACGAACATCACGTTCGCCCTTGCCGACGCCGAACAATTGCCCTACGCTGCTGCGACGTTTGAGCTCGTGACTGCGCGGATCGCACCGCACCATTTCGCAGATCCGCGGGCATTCGTCCGAGAGGTCGCGCGCGTGCTGGTTCCCGGCGGGCTCTTCTTGCTCGACGACAACATGGCGCCCGAAGACGACGAGCTGGATGCGTTCATGAACCGGTTCGAGAAATGGCGCGATCCAAGCCACGTCCGCGCGTGGAAAATGTCTGAGTGGCGTGCTTGGATTGAGGCCGAAGGCATTCGCTTCGTCGCCGAAGACGCGCTTCAATTAAAGCCTTACGCGTTCGTGGAGTGGACGGAGCGGATGCACATGCCGGACTCTGAGCGCGGCGCGCTCGAGCAATGGTTGCTTGCCGCACCGGAGCGCTCCCGCGACTACTTCCGGCTCGAAACGGACCATGGCTGCGTTCTCAAGCTTAGCGGAGCCTTCGCAATTCTAGCCGGGAGGAAAATATGAGCGGTCTTTCCGCCCGGGATTGTGTGCCGTGCGAGGGCGGCGTGCCGCCGATGACCGCGACGGAAATCGAAAAACTGTTGCCTGAAATCGGCGGGTGGGAAGCCTCGGGTGGCCATCACCTCGTCAAGACGTACGCGTTCAAGAATTTTGCCGAGGCGTTGGCGTTCGTCGACCGCGTGGGCGCGATGGCCGAAGAACAGTGGCATCATCCCGACGTGCACCTTGCGTGGGGCAAAGTCACGGTGGAGCTATGGACGCATAAGATCGACGGCCTCACCGAAAGCGACTTCGTCTTCGCCGCCAAGTGCGACGCATTGCGTGACGGCGGATAACCCTTGATAAGACGGTGGCTGATCAGGTTCACCGACGTCCCCGCGATCCGGCGCAACGCGCTTGATGTGGTCATTTGGTGGGAGAAGCGGCGTATCGCTTACAATCTGGTCGTCGGTTTGGCGGGCGTCGCGAGCTTGACGATCGCGGTGATTTTCTTGACTCTCCCCCCACGAGTCTTCGTGTCGAGCTATTGGGACTACCCAATACCCGATGGTTTCTTCGCAATCTTCGCGGTGATACTGTTTGCGATTGCGGCGAACGTGTGCTACACGCTCGGCTGGATCGCCGAGCTTGGTTTGCGAAAGTTAGCGCCGGACCGTGCTCGAAGGCTTTCCACGCTTGCGATCAAAGCCGGATTCGTCTTTTCCGTGATCATAATTTTCGGATACGCAGGATTGTGCGGCGCCCATTGGGTGTTTCGCGTCGTGGCGACCGGCGGTTTCTCGCATCACCCGGTGAGTCGCTCGGAGATCGTCGGAACGTACGGTCTCAACTCAGGCGACGACGAGCTGGAACTACGGGCGAACGGATCGTACGTGAGCACATCAACGGAGCCGGATGGCCGGCGGATCGCACAGAGCGGCGACTGGACATATCACGATTTCGAGGACGGCTCAAGCAAGGTCGAGCTTTCAAATTTCTCTCCTCCGGCCGGGGCGGACGGGAATGAATTGACCGTCGAGAACGCCGGACAATCCAAACATCTTGTGTTCTATAATCCAGACAAAGGCTCGATCTTCTATCGTAACTAGCAGTAAGCGGTAGTGTCCTGGAGTTCGCTCAACCGTTGTCCCGGATATAGTCTCACAGATTTCTCACGGCGACGCGAAGCTTCTGATTCCGATTTGACGTTTCTCAGTCAGGACGCCAGGGCATGATATCTATAATACCCGCGTCATCGACTGATGAATTTAGGAGAGCAAGAAATGTACAATGGGAAAATCGCGGTTGCCGCAGCCGCTATCGGGCTGGCAGCGCTGATCGGGCAAACCGCGCCCGCCGCGGCCGTGCCGGTCACTTCGAACATGGTGTATGTGAGCCGCTACGTGGAGCGCGCGGCGGACGCACTGCAGAACGACAAGTCCGACTACGGCGGCCACCGAGCCGCAGCGATCACCGACATCAACAACGCCCGGACGGATATCGCCAACGCGATTGCTTACGACAGCAATCACGGGAACTACGCGAATCGCGTGGCCGTCAACTCAGCCGACGAAGCGACGTTTGAACGCTCGCAAGTCAACAGCGACAAAAACTTGACGCGAGTGCAGAACTATCTCGAGCGAGCGATCAATATGCTTAGCCGCGACGGCAACGTCTACGGCGGCTACCGCCTCAAGGCCATCAGCGACCTACAGGCTGCCCGCAATCAGCTTGGGACCGCGCTCACGTCGGTGAACCCGAACCAGAGCAGCGATAGCAATGTTCGCTACAGCCGTGCATACATCGAACATGGCATCGATATGCTGCAGCACGATACCACCAACTACGCCGGGCACCGGGCCGCAGCAGTCAGCGCGATGCAAAGAGCCGACAACGACCTGCTCCTCGCCCTGCGTGCGGATCGCGCTGACGAGTCCGTGCCGTCAATACAAGACCTGCCGCAGCCGTCCGGTTGGCAGCGCGGCCAAAAGCAGAGCAACCAAAACATCGTCTACGCGCGGACGTATGTCGACCACGCGATTTCCATGCTGAAGCAAGACAACCACGACTACGGCGGCTACCGAGCGCAAGCAGTCGCGCAGCTCAATGAAGCACGCGTGCAGTTGCAAGAGGCGGCGCAGTCCAGATAACGACGAAAAAACGGGCAAGCGATGCTTGCCCTCCTACAATACGAACGGGGCAAGCGATGCTTGCCCTAATACAAAAGAGGCGAGCCCGCTCTGGGCCCGCCTCTTCTTCATCCAGGTCCGGTCGGTGCCACACGCTATCCCGTGGCTGCGACCCGAACCGCATGCCGCAATTCGGTAAGATGATCGGCGTAGCGCTTGTACACCACCCCTGCCACCGAACCTGCGATGACCATCGAGACTAGGATCAAAGCCGGCCATCTCATCGCGGTCACCCTCCCTGGTGAAGCACCGGCGCGCAGTGCGCCGATAGCTTATTGACCGCCGTTCAGGCCCGTTTGTTACACCCTCGGGCCGATGATCTCCGTGCCGCCCATATATGACTGGAGCACCGCCGGCACCCGCACCGAACCGTCCGCCTGTTGATAGTTCTCGAGAACGGCGACCAGCGTCCGCCCGAGCGCCAGGCCCGATCCGTTCAGCGTATGGACGAACTCCGGGCGCGCTTTCGGCGCGGACCGATATCGTATGGCGGCTCGCCGCGCTTGGAAGTCGCCGCAGTTGCTGCACGATGAGATCTCGCGATAAGCATTCTGGCCGGGCAGCCAGACCTCCAGATCGAAGGTCTTTTGCGATGCAAATCCGGTATCGCCGGCGCACAGCAGTACGACCCGGTACGGCAGCTCGAGTGCTTGCAGCAAGCTCTCGGCCTGGCCGACGATCTGTTCGTGGAGCGAAGCGCTTTGATCGGGTGCGCACAACCCGACCATTTCAACCTTTTCGAACTGGTGTTGCCGGACCAAGCCGCGGGTGTCTTTGCCGGCAGCCCCTGCTTCAGAGCGAAAACACAGAGTGCAGGCGGTATAGCGGACGGGCAGATCGCCGCCATCGAGGATCTCTCCGCGATGCATGTTCACGAGTTGAACTTCAGACGTAGGCGATAGGAACAGCTCGCCGCCCTCCACGGCGAACATCGCATCGGCAAATTTCGACAGATGTCCGGTGGCCTGCACCGTTTCCCGGTTGACGAGTACGGGCGGCGAGATCTCAGTGAATCCCGCGGTCCGGTTTTGTTCGAGGAAGAAATTGGCAAGCGCGCGATTTAGACGCGCGCCATCGCCCGCGAGCACTGTGAACCGGCTGCGCGCCAGCGAAACACCGCGCTCGAAATCGAGAATGCGCAGACGCTCGCCGATGTCCCAATGGTGCTTCGGTTCGAAGTCAAAACGAGTGGGCTCTAGCACGCGCCGCACCACGACATTGGCGGATTCGTCGCGTCCGTCGGGCACGTCGTCGGCGAGCAGATTCGGGATACCGGTGAGCAGAAGATTCAGCTGTTCGTCGAGCTCGGCGGTACCGGTCTCCAGGGCCTTGATCGCGTCCCCAACCGAAGCCGATTCCGCCCGCAGTGCGGCGACCGCGTCGGTGCCGCCGGCTTTTGCTTTTGCGAATTCAGCCGACAGACGATTCCGATCGGCCTTGGCGCTGTCGAGCGCAGTGACGGCCGCGCGATAGCGCGCGTCGAGCGCGAGAAAATCGTCCACGATGCCGTCATCAAGCGAACGGCGTCGCAGGCCGAGACGGACACGTGCGGGATCATCGCGGATCAACCGGCGGTCGAGCATCCGCCTTGAATTACAGGGCCGCCGACGGTCGCCCTGTCGAGCGCGTCAGCGGCCGGCGATGGCTACGTCAGAATCCGGAGACGAACTTGACTTTGTTGTCGGCTTGGTTGCACATGCGCTGCAGCTCCTCCGGATGCGACGTCTTTTCGAGCGCGTCCTCGAACGAGACGAATCCGCTGTTGACGAATTCGGCGAGACACTTGTCGAGCGACTGCATGCCGACGGACTGGCCCGTTTGGATGGCGTTCATCATCTGCGCCGGCTTGTTCTCGCGGATCAAGTTGCGGACCGCGTGCGTGCCGAGCAGGATCTCCATCGCGCAGACGCGTCCGCTGCCGTCCGCTTTAGGAACGAGCGTTTGCGTGAAGATCGCTTCAAGAACACCGCAAAGCTGCAACCGGACCTGCTCTTGCTGTGCGGGGGAGAAGACGTCGACGATGCGGTTGATCGACTCAGGGGCCGACGTGGTGTGCAAAGTTCCGAACACGAGGTGGCCGGTCTCGGCCGCGGTCAACGCAAGCGAAATGGTCTCGAGATCGCGCATCTCGCCTACCAAGATCACGTCGGGATCTTGGCGCAACGCCGATCGCAGCGCATTGTTGAACGACAGCGTATCGCGGCCGACTTCGCGCTGGCTGATGACCGATTTTTCATTCGTGTAAAGGAATTCGATAGGATCTTCGATCGTGACGATCCGCAGCGCCTTGTTCCGGTTGATATAATTCACCATGGCGGCAAGCGTGGTGGATTTGCCGGAGCCGGTGGGTCCGGTGACGAGCACGAGTCCACGAGGCTTGTGCGTCATCAGCTCGACGACGGCCGGCAAGCCCATCTTTTCAAGCATGGGCGGATTACCGGGAATGGATCGCATGACGGCGCTGATCGAGTCGCGCTGGAAACAAGCGTTGATTCGAAAGCGCGAGACGCCGGGCAGCGAGTACGCGAAGTCGACTTCGCGGTGTTCTTCGAGCGTCGCTTGATCGGCGCGCTCCATAAGCGACGCGATCAGCTCTTGCGCGACCGAGGCCGTAAGCTTTTCCGGCACCACGGCCGACAGTTCGCCATGAAGCCGGATCATGGGAGCGCTGCCGACGACGAGGTGTAAATCGGACGCGCCGGCATCGACGGTCATGCGCAGCAAGTCATCCATCTTATGGGGAAACATCTGACCTCCAGAGAACGCGATGGTTCGGTCGTTTCTTCAATTATCGGTCGCCCAAGGGTGCGGTCGGAGGTCTTCAGTGTCGTCAAAACCTCGAATGTCTGCGAAATCCCGAACTGTGATAGGGCCCGTGAGCATCGCTGAGGCGCTCGCGGCTATGGCGCGACATCCGCTCCGGAAGGCGGAACCGGAGACGGTGCCGGTGAGCGCCGCAGAGGGCAGAATCCTGGCGGCCGATGCCAGGGCGGCGGAGAACGCCCCTCCGTTCACGCGATCGTGCGTCGACGGTTTCGCGGTCATCGCGCAAGAAGTCGCGGGTGCGACGGAGCAGTTGCCGGTTCGCCTTAGAGTCGCCGGCGACGTGGCAATGGGCGCTGCCGCGCCGGCAATTCTCGAGAGCGGCACGAGTCTTCGCGTACCGACCGGCGGCGCGCTGCCGCCGCAGGCCGACGGCGTCGTCATGATCGAGGATGCACAAGACGACGGCGGCTTCGTCGTGATCCGCGACGGTGAAGGGGTTCGCGATCACGTCACCCTCGAAGGCGCCGATGTCCGCGCGGGCGACTTGCTGTGCGAGCGCGGCACAACGCTCAGTCCGGCAGCCATCGGCATGCTTGCCGCAGCCGGCGTCGCAGAGATCAGCGCGTACCGCGCACCGCGGGTCGCCATTCTCGTGACCGGCGATGAATTGGTTCCGGCGGGTGTGCCGCTCGGACCCGGGCAGATCCGCGACAGCAATCGCGCCGCATTGTGCGCTGCGTTGGCCGCGATGGGTTTCGCGCCGCGTCTGTATCCGCGCGTTCCCGACGATCGCGCCGCGTTCGACGCGGCCTTCGCGTTGGCCCTCGCAGAAAACGATGCGGTGGTGATCTCCGGCGGATCGAGTGTTGGCGAACGCGATTACACACCCGATGTCATCGACGCGGCCGGCCCTCCCGGCGTGATCGTCCACGGCATTCGCGCGAAACCCGGGAGGCCGGCGGTGCTCGCGGCGGTCGGCGACAAGCCGGTGATCGGTCTGCCCGGAAATCCGGTCTCCGCGCTCGTCGTTCTCGAAGCGATCGGCAAACCGATACTACTTCGGATGTTCGACATCACACGCGAGCCATTGACCTGGCGCGCGGAATTGAGCGAAGCGATCGACGTTTCGACCAATCTCGAACATCGCATTCCAGTACGAT
This sequence comes from Candidatus Eremiobacteraceae bacterium, assembly GCA_036511855.1. NCBI lineage: Bacteria > Bacillati > Vulcanimicrobiota > Vulcanimicrobiia > Candidatus Eremiobacterales > Candidatus Eremiobacteraceae > Candidatus Eremiobacteraceae bacterium. The sequence goes on from DATCBN010000041.1 coordinate 28,035, forward strand.
TGACCTCCGGTCCCACCGGATTGCGTGCGCAGCCGCTCATCGGCACGTCAGCGCATTCGCACATACTGGGATTCGCGGATGGACTCATCGTCGTGCCGGAACGTGTCGGTCACTTGGCTGCCGGTACTCAAGTCGATGTGGTGCCGTTTTCAGCAACGCGACGATAAGGCGCGCGATTAGCCGGAGGCACATCGCAGCGGCGGCGAGAATAGATGCGCTCCTTACGCTATTGTAGGACGTAGGCCGGATGCGTTTTGGCATTGTGTCGGACATTCACGCCAACCTCGAAGCTCTTGACGCCGTTCTCGCTGAGATCGATGCGGCCGAGGTCGACGCTTTGCTTTGCCTCGGCGACATCGTCGGCTACGGACCAAACCCGAACGAATGCTGCGACCGCCTTCGCGGACGCAATTGCATCGCCATCGCGGGAAACCACGACGAAGCGGCCGTCTCGGGCAAAGGCGCAGAATATTTCAATCCGCTCGCGCACGAAGCGCTGGTTTGGACCCAAGAAACGCTGTCATCCGTTAACCGCGATTATCTCCAGGCGCTCGGGCGGGACCGCCGGTTCGACGGAGCGGCTGCGGGCGATCTAAAGGGCGGATTCGCGCTCGTTCACGGCGCGCCGGTGTTTCACTTCGATTACATCCTCGACGTCATGGACGCACAGCGCGCCTTCGAACGCGTCGAGGCGCCGGTCACGTTCTTCGGGCACACGCACGTGGCCGAAGTCTACTATCAAGACCTCGAAGGACGGGCGTTTCAACAAAAATTGCTGCACGGGGGGCGCATCGACTTGGCGCCGTCCTACCGTTACCTCATCAATCCGGGTAGCGTGGGCCAGCCCCGCGACCACAATCCTCAAGCATCGTATGCAGTGCTCGACACGGTCGCGAATGCCGTAGAAGTGCGGCGCGTCTCGTACGACGTCGGCGTCGTGCAGGAGCGAATCGAGCACGCGCATCTACCGGCCCAGTTGGCCACCCGGTTGGCCACCGGCTACTGACGATTGCGCGCAAGCACAACGATGGCGGCGACATGAGCCCGCAACTGCAGGACGACCGGCGCTGTTTTGCGTGCGGTCCTGAAAACCCGAACGGATTGCACATGCAGTTCGAATACGGCGACGGTGTCGCGACCTGCACCGTCGAGCCGGGTCAGGCGTTCGCAGGATGGAGCAACATCATGCACGGCGGCATCGTGGCCACGCTTTTGGACGAGGCGATGGCGCACGCCACGCTCACGACCGGTGAGCGGGCGGTCACGGCGCGGCTCGAGGTGCGCTTCCGCAAACCAGTGCCGACGGGTGATTCGCTTGTGGTGGAAGGCCGCGTGACCGGACGGCGCGGACGCGTGCTCGAAGTTTCGGGTGTCCTGCGCGGCGCGGACGGCACGGTTTATGCCAACGCTCAGTCGCGGTTCGTCACGGAGCTTTCGCCGGATGGCTGAGGAAACGGGCATCAAGCCGATCGCGGCAAACCGGCGCGCCTATCACGACTATTTCATCCTCGACAAATTCGAAGCCGGCATCGCGCTAACCGGTACTGAAGTCAAGAGTTTGCGCGTGAACGGGTGCTCGCTCGTGGACGGATACGCGAACATCAGGAACGGCGAAGTCTGGCTGCTCAACGTGCACGTGCCGCCATACCAACAGGGTTCGTTTTTTTCGCAGCACGAGGCGCGCCGCGATCGAAAGCTGCTTCTCCACAGCCGCGAGATCAAGCGCGCCGTGTCCGATCTTCAAGAAAAGGGATTGTCGCTCGTGCCGCTGCGCGTCTATTTCAAACGCGGCCTTGTCAAAGTGGAGCTCGGCCTAGGACGCGGGAAAAAACAATACGACAAACGCGAAGCCATCAAAGAACGCGAAGCGCGCCGGGAAGTCGAGCGCGTCGCCCGCCGCGCCTAAGGGCCGAGTTCCAAACAGCCTGCGCCGGAATAGGGCCGGCATCCGCCAAAGTATGCGTACCATGATGGCATCTTCCCCATCCGGCGCGATCGCAAATGCGTCAACTATTGCGGTCGCCTGCTCGGGCGGATCGGATAGCGCGGCTGCTCTGCTTGAAACGCGCAAGCTCGCGCCGCACGCCGACGTCGTCGCGTGCTACGTGGATCACGGCGTGCGCCCACGCGCTTCCATCGATCGCGATATCGCAGCCGTTCGCGCTCAGGCGATGGCGGTTGGCGCCCGCACGCTGGTCGCGCACCTTCACTTGCGCGCTACGGGTGCCGGCACTTCCGAGGCGGCGTTGCGCAAAGCGCGTTATGCCGCACTTACCGTGATGGCGAAGCGCGTCCGTGCTTCGCTGATCGTCACGGGCCACCACGGCGGCGACGTCGCCGAATGGGTCCTCATCGCGATGATGCGGGGGAGCGGCGTCGACGGGCTAGCCGTGATGCCCGAAAGCAGGCAAGTCGCGCGCGGCATCACGCTGGTGCGGCCGCTCTTGCGCGAGTCGAAATCCGGCTTAGCGGACGCCGTGCGCAGGATGCGTCTGCCCGTCTCCGTCGACGAAACGAACGCGCAGCCGCGCTATGCGCGCAATCTCGTGCGGTCATTTCTTGCAGCGTGGTCCGCGCGTGGCGCTGCACCCGACAAAACGCTGGCGAGATCCGCGCTGCTGTTGGCCGAAGACCGCGCGGAGCTGGATACGCTCGCGCGGACGGAACTCGACCGCGCCCGTTCTCGCAAAGTCCGCGCAGCGCTCAACACGCCCGTGCTTCGCGTGCTGACGCCCGCGCTGCTGCGTCGAGTCGTAAGGATGATCGTCCGCGATACGGCGGGCACGCCGTTGGATTTTTCGTTGGCTCACTGTGACGCGATCGTTCGTGCGATTCGTGAGGGCCGCGGCGGCGAGTTCCACGCCGGCAACGCGAAAGTGGTCTTGTCCGCCGGCTTGCTCCGGGTCGCCCCGCGAGTACCCTGTAGGAGGGCGAGCATCGCTCGCCCAAAAAAAAGGGTGAGCGCTGCTCACCCTCCTACAAACGACGACGAAATCGGCGCGATCCATTCAGTCCGCTTGCGCGCTGCGTCGCTGCCCGCGTCGCCGAACTTCACGGTGAGGCTGTCGGTTCCAGGCGACACATGCGTGCCGTCGGGTCGCCGGAATCCCGTGTCGCTCGCTCGCTTCCTCGCCAAGGAGGGCATTCCGCGCGATCTGCGCGCGTCGGTGCCGCTCCTGTGCATCGACGGCCGAATCGCCGCCGCGCTCGGCGTTCGGATCATGGAACCGTTCACGCCCATCTGCGGAGAAGCGACCGTCGACGTCACATGGAAGTCCGCCGCTCTATCGGGACAAGGCGGACTGACCGATATCTTCAATATGAAGCACTCGCCGCCGTGAACGTCACAGCACAGGAATCACTGCTGGGCGACGTGGTTTTCGACTCCAAACAAATTGCGAGCGCTGTCCAGCGTTTGGCTGCTGCCATCACTCGCGATTACGCCGGCGAGCCGATCATGCTCGTCGGAATTCTCAAGGGAGCTATCCTCTTCTATGCGGATCTGATGCGCGCGTTGGGCGCGCACCCGCTGACGTTGGACTTCATGGTCGTCAGCTCATATGGAAGCGGCCGCGACGGCGGCAAGGGCAACGTGCGCCTGCTCAAGGATCTCGATCAAAAACCCGCCGGCAAACACGTGCTGCTCGTCGAAGATATCGTCGACGAAGGGCTAACGCTCGAATACCTGTTGAACAACCTCCGCAGTCGCGAGCCGCGCACCTTACGCGCGGTCGCTTTGATGGATAAACCCTTTCACCGGATCGCGCCGGTGCCGATAGACTATATAGGGCTGACCGCGCCCGACGAATTCTTGGTAGGGTACGGTTTGGATTACCAAGAAGGCTTCAGAAATCTGCCTTATATTTGTAAGCTGAAACGCCCCCCCAAATCGTAGTGTACATAGCGGCCGCCTTCACGCGGCCAGGGGGCTCTGCGGCTCCAAAACGCCCGTCCCGCGCCGCGATAGGCCGGCGCAGAAGAATCATCAGGAGAACTTCCCTTGGCTAGAATCGGTCGCGCGATGGCATGGTGGGTGGGCATCGTGATCTTGCTGCTCCTCGTTTTTAGCTGGTATCAGCAAAACGGCAAGCAACAGCAGCAGCAGCCCGCCTACAGCGTCCTCATAACCCAGATCGCGACGAATCCCGCCAAATTCGCCAAGGTCGTGCTCAGCGACGGGCTCGCCACGGCCACGATGACCGACAACACGAAAGAGATCGTCAACACACCGCCGGGCAAGTCGGACCAACTTCAACAGCTGCTCGACAAAAATCACATCTTGTACAGCTTCGATAATAACACCACCAACACGCTTGGTCTCCAAGTGCTCTTCAGCGTGATACCGGTGGTCGTGCTCGTGGCCATCATCGTCTTCTTTCTCCGGCAGGCGCAGTCGGGCGGAAGCCAAGCGTTGTCGTTTGGACGAAGCCGTGCGAAGCTGCATTCGGAGAACCGTTCGAAGGTGACGTTCGCCGATGTCGCCGGTGTCGACGAGGCTAAGGAAGAACTGGCCGAAGTCGTCGAGTTCCTCAAGTACCCGAAAAAATTTCAATCGCTGGGCGCGCGCATACCCAAGGGCCTGCTTCTGCTCGGGCCGCCGGGCAGCGGCAAGACCTTGCTGGCCCGCGCGATCGCCGGTGAGGCCGGCGTGCCGTTCTACAGCATCTCGGGATCCGATTTCGTCGAGATGTTCGTCGGTGTCGGCGCGTCGCGCGTGCGCGATCTGTTCGAACAGGCCAAGAAGACCGCGCCGTGCATCGTGTTCATCGACGAGATCGATGCGGTCGGACGCCAGCGCGGCGCCGGCTTGGGCGGCGGCCACGACGAACGCGAACAGACGCTGAATCAATTGCTCGTCGAGATGGACGGCTTCGATATGAACGCCGGCGTCATCCTGATCGCAGCCACCAACCGCCCAGACGTGCTCGACCCCGCTCTGCTGCGTCCTGGCCGGTTCGACCGGCAAGTCGTGGTCGACCGTGCCGACGTCGTCGGGCGCGCCCAGATACTCGCCGTGCACGCGCGCAACAAGCCGCTGGCTCAGGACGTCAAGCTGGAAGTGCTCGCTCGCCGCACGCCCGGTTTTTCCGGCGCGGACCTCGAGAATCTTTTGAACGAAGCGGCGCTGCTCGCCGCCCGGTCCAACAAGACCGCCATCGACATGACCGATTGCGAAGAAGCCATCGATCGCGTCATCGCCGGCCCGCAACGCAAGAGCCGCATCATCTCACATCGTGAGAAAGAGATCGTGGCCTATCACGAAGGCGGCCACGCGCTTGTCGGCAAGATGCTGCCCAACGCCGACCCGCTGCATAAGATCACCATCATCCCGCGCGGCATGGCTCTCGGGATCACGATGCAGCTGCCTACCGAAGACCGCTACCTGATGTCGCGCGCTGAGATCATCGACCGGATCACGGTGCTCCTTGGCGGGCGCGTTGCCGAAGAGCTCATCTTTCACGAGTGCACGACCGGGGCGCAAGACGATTTTCAAAAGGCCACCAGCCTGGCGCGGAAGATGGTCATGGAGTTCGGCATGAGCGCGAAACTCGGCCCGCTCGCGCTCGGACGAAAACACGAACAAGTATTCCTCGGACGCGATTTCGCCGAAGAGCGCAACTATTCCGAAGAGGTCGCGGGTCAGATCGACACCGAGGTGCGCGCGATCATCGACGCGTGCTACACCCACGCTTACCAATTGCTTGAAACGAACATCGACAAACTGCACCGCCTTGCCGAAGCGCTGCTCGACCGCGAGACGGTCGAGGCCGAAGAGGTCGACCGGCTGCTCTCCGATCCATCACCCAGCCCGATCGCAGCCGAGCAACCCCGGTCTGCCGACAAAGGGCGACCGATACCAGACGAGATCGCGGCCGCCGCCGCGAAACCGCCGGACGAAAAGGCGCGCACAAAACCCGCGGGACTTCCGTTCCCGCCTCCCGAGCCCGCATAATCCAACATCACGAGGATGGCATGACGTATTCATCGCGCGGCGCCCTCGCCGCGCTTTTCTTCTCGACCTTGCTGCTAGCGGTCGCACAGATTCCGGCGGTCGCGGCGGGCGATACGGCTTCGCAATTGACCCAATCGGGCCAACGTCCGGATGGACTCACCTACCGCATCATCGGCGGCGGAGCGTCGCCGACCGAAGCGATCGAGATCTGGTTTCGTTGCCCAGCCGACGGCTACGATGGATCGCGGCCGGGTATCGCGCGTTTGGCGGCGCTTGCCATCGCCGACGACAACCGCGGCGGCGCGAGTCTGCGCGACATCGCAAACGCGAGCGGTGGTGAAGTCGCGATCCAAGTATTTCCCGCCGCGACCGAGATCGGCATCGTCGTTCCCGCCTATCTAGCGGGCGCGGTGCAAGACGCGATGCTGACGCGCATCTTCCATCCGTCGCTTGGCGATGATGCGATAAAGAGCGCGAAGCTGCGCATGGCGGAGCAATTATCGCTCGCCGGCGTCGAGCCCGACATCTATTTGCGCGAGCGGCTGTTCGCCTCGATCTTCGCGAACGGCCCCTATCGCGATTCCACATTCGGCACTGCCGCCACGCTTGACAAGATGTCGCTGACGGACGTCCAGGAGTATATCGCTGATGCGTTTCGGCCCGCCAACGCGATCGTCGCGAGCGCAGGGCTCGGCTCGATGGACGTATACGGCGCGATCGCGACCTCGAGCGCAACGACCGGTCAGAGCCAGCCGTTGCCGCACTCGAGCGTTCGGACGTCCTTCGAGCCTGTGGTCTTGCCCGTGGACTCGTCCACTTCGGTGAGAGCGGTCGCCCTCGGCTGGGTTGGTCCTCCGATCAGCGACCAACGAGCGGCCACGGCGATGGATTTTCTGTCCGACTATCTGATGCGCGACGGCTACGGCACGGCGGCGCTCGCGCTTGCGAAGGCGCAACCGGAGTCGGAGTTTGACGGCCAGTTCATCACGCTACAGGATCCAGGCATCATGTTCGTGGGCATGTGGGGGACTGGGCTCGATCGACGCGGCGCCGTTAGCGCGATCCGCGCGGCCGTTCAGCGCGTCGTCGACGCACCGCTTTCCGATGCGGATTTCGCGCGGGCGTCGATCGCCTTCCAGACGCATCTGCTGCACGATATGGATGGTCCGCAGCCGGTGGCCGACAACGTGGGCTGGTACTTCGCGCAAGGCGCCACGGCGTACACGCCGGTCGACATGATTTTCGGTACGGGCGGCTACGAGGCTGCGGCCCGGTCGTTGACGCCCGGATTCGTGCACGACATCGCACGCCGCTACCTCTCGCCGGAGCCGGCCGTGGTAACGTCACCCGATACCGGCGGCTCGATCGCCTGGATCGCCCCAAAACAAGGAGATCGTTGACGTGCGCAATCGCTCGATAGCTTTCGCGATGATGTGTTCGGCGGCATGGATCGCGCTCATCGGCGCGGCACAGTCGGTGCCCGCGGCTTCATTCCAAACCGCGACGACGGAGCGGCTGACCAACGGAACGACGATCGTCTCGCAGGCGACCGGCGGCCGCTTGGTGGCGGCGGAAGTGGTGGTGCCGGCCGGACTCGCGCAACAGACATCTGCCAACGCCGGCGTTGCGGGAGTGACCGCAGCACTTGTCCTGCGCACGCCAATCGATGGCGGCGAGTCGCTCGCCGATGCGGCGCAGCGCGTCGGCGCGACGGTGTCCTATACGCTCGACCCGTTCGACACGCGCTACTATCTCGAAGCACAGGCGCCGCAGTTCGCGGGCCTGCTCCAGGGACTCGTGAAGGCGATCGGTGCGCCCGACTTCAGCCAGTTCGTCGCGGTCCGCTCCGCCGCGCTGTCGGCGGCGGCGGCGGACGGCGCCAGTCCGGCGATCGCGGCGCTCGATATGCTGCGCCAAGTGACCTATTCGGGAACGGGCTATGCGTATCCCGATTCCGGGCTTCAGATCAGCCTGTCGAAGCTGACGGCATCGAACGTCTCGCTGTTCGCAGCGCAATACCACCTCGGGCCGGGCACGATCGTCGCGCTCGAAGGCGCCGTCGACGACTCGGTGCTGAGCGCGGTGCGCTCCTCGTTCAACGGCATCGCGCCATCAGATGCACGCGGCCGGTCAATTCCGTTCGGAGGCGGTAAGCCGGACGGCCAGGCACAGCCGTTAGCGCCGCGCGGACACGAAGTCGTCACGCATCGCATGGTCTCCGCACCATGGGTGGCGGTAGGTTATCCGGCGCCCGGCATGTTCACAAACGACTACCCGGTCATGCTCGTCATCGAAGCATTGCTTGGTCGCGGCGGCGACGTGCATTCGTTCTCGCTGGGTTCGGACAATGCGTTGCCTTCCGAATTCGTCGGCGCGTATTACCAATACGAGGCGCAGCCCGGCATGCTCGCCATTTTCCTCAACGGAAGCGACTCGAGCGTCGATGGTGCCGTGCGCGATCTGCAGAGCGCAGTCGATCGCTTGCGCGGAACCGCCCTGCCCGATTCTCTCATCGATCACGGCCGCCGCCTCGCGATGGGTCAGTACTACACGAGCGTGTCTAGTCTTGGCGACGCGGCGTGGCTGCTCGGCCGTGCCGTATCGTCGCCGGACGGCACCAACTTCGAGAACCTCGTGCCGGTCCGCATCGCGCACGTGAGCGCGGCGGACGTCCAGCGCGTCGCAAGGCGCTATCTGACGGGCGAGATCCTCGGCATCGTGTTGCCGCAGACGTCACCGCAGCAGTAGTCGCGGGCGCGTGCGCGTCGCGTTCGTCCACGACTATCTCACCCAGTTCGGTGGCGCCGAGCGGGTGTTGCTTGCCATGCGCGCGATGTATCCGGATGCGCCGGTGTACACGTCGCTCTACGATCCGGCCGTTTTTGCAGGCGCGTTCAACGGCGTCGACGTGCGCACGACCTGGCTCCAGCACCTGCCGCTCGCGCACAAGTCGTTTCGCGCGCTCTTGCCGTTATATCCGTCCGCGTTTGCCGCGCTGGACATGTCGCCGTTCGATCTCGTGATATCCTCGACGTCTTCGTTCGCCAAAGGAGTACGGGTGCGCCCCGGGGCGCTGCACGTCTCGTACGTCCATACGCCGACGCGTTTTTTGTGGCGCATGGACGAGTATGCGTTCGATGTCGCACCGTGGTGGTCGCGCCCCTTGCTGGCGGCGGCACTGCCGGGTTTGCGCCGGTGGGACTACGCGGCCGCTCAGCGGCCCGATCACATCGTGGCGAACTCGCGAAACGTGGCCGCTCGGATATTATCGTGTTACGGGCGCGAGAGCGACGTCTTGCATTGTCCAGCCGATACGGAAGCGTTTGCGCCGGCCGACGCAAGCGAAATAGGCGAATCGTACGTGGTCGCCGCGCGGCTCTTGCCGTACAAGCGGGTGCGGCTTGCCGTTGAAGCGTGCAATGCGTTGGGCGCGCCATTGATCGTCCTTGGTTCCGGGCCGGATGAGGCGCGATTGCGAGCGCTCGCCGGACCAACCGTGCGTTTTACCGGTCACGTGTCCGATGCGCAACGTCGCCAGATATTCGCGCGTGCTCGCGCGATCGTGGTGCCGGGCGAAGAAGATTTCGGCCTTGTGCCGGTCGAGGCCGCGGCGGCAGGCAGGCCGACTGTGGCATTCGGTGCGGGCGGAGCGATGGAGACGGTCGTGGACGGAGTGACCGGAGTGTTCTTTCGCGAACCGACGGCCGAGTCGCTCGCCAACGCGCTCAAAAATCTCGATCCATTCGCATTTAGCGTCGACTCGATGACGGCGCACGCGGCGAAGTTTTCGGCCGAGCGATTCCGCGCGGGCTTTCGCGCGCTCCTGGAATCCTATGGCGTGCCGGCGACTCTGTAGGATGGTGAGCCGTACTGGGGCAAGCATCCCGTACTAGGGTGAGCAACGCTCACCCATTTGGGCAAGCGATGCTTGCCCTAATACTTAACTGAGATATTCAAAGGTCGAGTCCGCGGGCTCTGCGAACGGGTCGCCGTGAAGCGACCGTTTACGTTTCCCACGTTGGATCTCAATCGCCTATCGCTGACCGCGCTCGACGATCGGCCGTCGAAAGTCTCTCGCGACGCGCTCGCAAAGTCGCATGTCCCCGGACAGACTTTCGCTCAATTCTGGGAGTCGTTGCCCGACATCTTAGCGGTCAAAGATCTGCGCAGTTTGGTCGCCGACATCGCTCGATCAAACCGCGATGGCAAGGCCGTGGCGCTTGGCGCGGGCGGTCACGTCATCAAGACCGGACTCGCGCCGATCGTCGTCGATCTCATGCGCGATGGAATCGTCAACGCGGTCGCGACCAATGGATCAGTGTGCATCCACGATGTCGAGCTTGCGATCGTCGGCAAGACGTCTGAGGATGTCGATGCAAGTCTGCGCGACGGCTCGTTCGGCATGACGCGCGAAACCGCGGATTTCATCCTCGACGCTATCGCCGGCGAAGGGCCGTCGCTCGGACTCGGCCGCGCGCTCGGCAACGCGCTGCTCAAGCGGGGTGCGCCGTTCGCGGAGGCGTCGATTCTGGCGCAAGGCGCGGCGCTCGACGTTCCGGTGACCGTTCATGTCGCCATCGGCACCGACATCATCCACATGCACCCAAAAGCCGACGGTGCGGCGCTCGGCGCCGCGACGTTGTTCGACTTTCGGCGCTTTACCGAAGTGGTCGCCGCAGTCACCGATGGCGGCGCGTATCTCAATTTCGGGTCGGCCGTCGTGCTGCCCGAAGTGTTCTTGAAGGCGCTATCGGTCGCGCGCAACCTGGGTTATCGCAACGACTTCGTCACCGCCGATTTCGATTTCATCCGCCACTACCGAACGCGCACGAATGTCGTCGTGCGGCCGCACCTTCACGGCGGGCGCGGCTACATGTTCACCGGTCACCATGAGATCATGATGCCGCTTTTCGCCGCGGGAGTTCGCGCGGCCATCGAAGCAAACCGCTGATGGCCGCCACGTGAGCTGGCGCACGGCACCGGTGACGCTCTCCATGCTGGCGGCATGCTGGCTCGCCTTTGCCTTCGACTTCTTCGTGACGGGCGGCCGTCAGGAGATGGGGCCGCTCGTGGCGGCCGGTCAAATCGTTCCGTCGCTGATCCAAGGCGGCCAGTGGTGGCGTCTGATCACGTCCGGCTTCTTGCACTACGGAATCTTGCACATCGCATTCAATTCGTACGCGCTCTTCCAAGTGGGCATATTGGTGGAATACGTGTACGGCAGTGCGCGATTTTTCGTCATCTACTTCGTCGCGCTGATCGCGGGCGGACTCGCCGCTTACTACTCCACGATCGGTTCCGACAACGCGACAGCCGGGGCGTCGGGCGCCATCATGGGCGTGTTCGGCGCGATGGGCGTGCTTGGCTTCAAGATCCCGCACGCGCGCACCGCGCTTTTGCAGAGTGCGATTTTCCCGATCGTCCTCACGTTGGGAAACGGTCTGCTGAACACCGGCATATCCAACGCGGGGCACATCGGCGGCTTGATCGGCGGCGTGCTCGCCGCGGTCGTCATGACGCCGGCACGCGCGGCGATGCTGCGCGGCCAGAACGAAGCGTAGATTTCGCCGGTCATACTCTGCATGCGTCTTCGATGACCTTGAGTGTGGATTCAGCACACGCATCCCAGCTCATCGCCGCCGCGCGGACTAGACCTCGAGCGCGCAGATCGGCCGCCAGCGTTTCGTCGGTCAACACGTCGACAAGCCGATCGGCCAGCGCACCGGCGTCGGCCGGCGAAAAATAAAGTGCGGCATCACCGCCGGCTTCAGGCACGCTCGCCGCATCGGATGCGATCACGGGTGTGCCGTACGCCATGGCCTCGAGCACCGGCAAACCAAAACCCTCATACATCGAGGGAAAAACAAGCGCCGCCGCACCGCGATAGAGCGCCGCCAACCGGGCATCGCTGACCTCTCCTTCCATGCGCACGACAACTTCGCCGGCCGCATCCCGTCCGGGGAGATGTTTCGCACGCCCGGCTACCACGAGCGCGGTGTCGCTCCGAAGGCGTGACGGCAACATGCCCAGCGCCGTTGCCAACGTGGCTACGTTCTTGCGGCCCTCGACTTCGCCGACGAAGAGCACGTATTGTCGCGCGCCGTCAAATCGGGCGGGTTCAGCGTCCGCGAATGCCGGCGGAAAGTCCGTGCCCAAATGCACGACCCGGATCTTAGCTTCGTCCGCGCCCAAGTGGCGCACGATCTCGCGCTTTGTGAAGTTGGAATCCGCGAGAATGCATTCCGCCGTGCGAGCGGTCGTCTGAAACGGCTCCTGTTCGTTGCGCCGGCGCCGATCGTCGGGCGACGGCGACTCGAATGGCCAGACATCGTGCACGGTGGCGATCGCTCTCACCGGCGCGACCCAGGTCATGCCGTTCCACGGATACCAGACCGCATCCAGGCCGAGCTGCCCCGATCGGGTCCTGCGCTCAACAGCCACGTCCGCGCCAACTTGCCGGCACAATCTCGTTCGCACCAAACCGGGAAAGCGGTGGGGTACGAGCAACGTCAGGCGGACTCGACCTGTTGCGCGCGTGGCCCAGCGGCGCAAAAGCGCGCGCGCGTAGCGGCCGATGCCGCGTTTGTCGTGCAGCAAGTTGACCGCATCGACGCCGAGCTGGAGCAACGGAGTCCGGCTAGCCGGCGGGCCGGCCAAAGCCGGCTTCGGAGAAGCCCGCCGGCGCCGATTCGCTTGCACTCGTGTTCGTGCGGGCCGCCGATTCGTCGTCGAGATTGACGATGACGACGCCATGCAGGCCGCGCGCCAACCCGACCAGATCCGTGCGCTGCGTGAAGAACAACGATTGGATGCCGCGATGACCTTCGTTTGCCAGCAATGTGAGCGCGCCGGCCGCTCGTTCCGGATCGGCATGGGCGAGCGCGTCGTCCAGGATGAGCGGCACGTGTTCTCCGGAGCCGAGCGCCTGCGCCGTCGCCGCGCGCAGCGCGAGATTCACTTGCTCGATCGTACCGCTGGACAACTGCCACGGATCCACCGTGCCGCCTCGTTCCAGCGACGTGAGCCGCACCGTGAAATCCGCCGGATTCAAATTGGCGCCGACGTATTTTCCCGACGTGATCTTCCCGACCGCTTCGCCAAGCGCGGCGTTCATGGTCGGCAAATAGCTCTTGTGGATAGCGATCTTGACCTCGTCGATGATATCCCGCGCGAGTATTGCCGCGCGGGCGGCAGTGAACAAACGGCGCTCCTCGGCACGGCTGGCCTCCAAACGCTCTTCCAGCTCTGCGATATCGGGCAGTTTCGCCGCGTCGCATCGCGCGGTGAGCTCACGAGCCCTCGTCTTTGCCTCGGCCAGTTGACGGCGCAGGTCGTCGCGAGCGGCGACAGCCGTCTTCTCATCGACCGCCCCTTTCGATTGCGCATAATCCGGCGACGCCTCGCGCAATCCAGCGGAGAGGCGGCCGATCTCATCGCGAAGCGAGTCGACGTCGAAGTCGCCGAGCGCCTCTGCAAGCGTCGTTTGCGCAATCGCGACCGACGCGTCGGCACGCGACGCGTGCTCGGCCGCGCCGCGCAGCCCCCGGAAAGCGGCAATCCGCACGTCCAAGTCGGGGCCGGCGGCGACGCCGGCATCGTCGAACAGCGCAGTCAGTGTGGACGACGCCGATTCCGCCGCCGTCGATCCGGTCAAAACATCGCGCTCCAAAGCCCCGATGCCTTCGAGTTGCGCTTCAAGAGAGCGGAGCTGGCCGCGGCGCGACTCCAGCGTCTGAGCGAGCGCAGCCGCTTCGGCTTCGACCGCATCGCGATCTCGCTGCGCATTAAATCTCGCGCGTACCGACGCGACATCGGTGCAGTATAAGGATCGGCAGGCCTTTGTGAGGTCGGCCTGCGCGCGGTCGAGCACGTCGCGGGCATCCGCGGCTTCGGCCTCAGCAGCTCGGATTCGCTCCGCACGCTTGCCGGCCGCAGAAAGATAGAAGAGCACCATCACCAATCCGACGACGAGCGCGCCGACACCGGCGCGAGTCAGCATCGTCAACTGTTCGAACATTCCGATGACGAGCACGATCACCGCAACGAGCAGCACGGGTGCGAATGCCATCGGCGTGGCCTGGCGCATCTGTCGCGCGATCGCGGCGCGCGTCTCGAGGTTGCGCGCGCGACTTTCCACCGCATCCACGGCGATGTCTTGCTCCTCGAGTTGTTCGACCGCGACGCGGTCCAATTCCGGCGCATCGCCCGCCCGGGTCGACGCAGCTTCGAGTTGTGCGCCTAGCTGGGTGGTCCGCTGTTCGTCGCCGGCGATCGCCTGTCTGCACTCGTCGCGTTGCGATCGCAGCAGCGCGCGTTCGGGTTCGCGGCCGTCGGCTCGCCCAAACGCCGATGCGGCTTCCGCGATCGCGATCTCGCGGATCGATATCGCATGCTCGATTTCGGCAGCCGCTTTTGCTTGATCCTCACGCGATTGAACGCGATCACCGGCGCCGAATCTTGCCGCAGGGATGGCGTCGCGCGATTGCACGGCTTGCGCGACATCCGCGAGAGCGACTTCGACGCGGCGCGAGCGCTCCTCAAGTGAACGGAGGCGAGCGACAGTGACAACAACCTCCGCTTGGCGGCACTTGGTCTCGAGCGTGTCGGCCTCGGCCATCGCCGCGGCGCGCTGTTCGATGGTGGCCTTCAATTCGTGGGATCGTTCGTTCGCTCGCTTCCAATCGAGTTCGGCCTGTTCTCGGTCGGACCGGGCGGCGGCAAAAGGCGTGGTCCTGGACGCTTCGCTGCCGATGTCTTTCGTGGCAAAATTACTAAGCGCTAGAATCGCCGAGTCGGCGCCTTCGTCGCCGCCCGAACCAACGACGGCGGTGAGCCGCTCGCCCAACGCGCCGAAATCGGCATCTTCTTTCGATTGAAGCTCGCCCGGACCGACGACTGCAGCCGCGCGGTACGCGTCCAGCGACAGACTGAGCGCCAGTTGACCCGGAGAAACTTTGCGGCCCCCGCTCCAGGCATCGACTTGTTCCTTCGTGTCGAGCGTGCGGGTGACGGTTTTCACATCGTCGGCGAAGTCGCGCGTGGTCTCGAATCCGCGCCCGTCATCGAGCTCGAACTCCAAGCGCGCACGGTATGGAACACCCGATCGCCACGGCCGGTAGCGATCCAGGTCGAACGTGTATTGCTGTTGCGGGAATCCGAACAGCAGACGCATGATGCATTCGGCGAGCGTCGACTTGCCCGACTCGTTCGGACCGGCGATCACCGTGAGCCCGCGCGAAAATTCGAACGGGCCGCGACCGACGAGCTTGCCGAAGCCGTCCACGATGACCCGTTTGAGGATCACGCGCGCAGCTTCTTCTTGGCAAACGCGAGCAAGCCATACCGCAACGCGAATTGCAGCAGGAGACGTTCGTCGTCGTCCGCGCTCGTCATGCGCTCGCGCATCGTGACGACAAAGGCCGCGCGCACGGTATTGCCTTCATTCGCGATGGCGTCTAAATCAAATGCCTGATAATCTTCGACGAGCTCGAATCCCGGATATTGGAGCGTCATGTCGTCGCGCAGGGCGTGCAGATCGGGGTCGAGCGATGCCTGCGCCGCGCCGGTAAGCCGGAAGCGGCAGAAGATAGAGCCGGGATACGGAATCGACGACGCAACTTTTTCGCGAACGGCCTGGACGAGCGCGGCGGAATCGCCGAACCCGGCCACATCGAGTTCCGCATCGACGTAGCGCGTCTTGTTGATCCGCTCGAACGTGACGCTCACGCGGCCGCCATCGACCGTGACGATGCTCGCCGTGTGTTCGCCGTCCTGATTTCTGTTGAGGGGCTCGGGCGATCCGGGGTACGCATGGTGCGGTCCCTGAAGCAGGCCGTGAAAGTGCCCGACCATGGCGTGCGCCGCACCGGCGCTCGCGATCTCAGCGCCGTTGAACGGCGCGATCGTCTCCTTGCCGGGCGGCATATGCTCTTCGTCGGACCCGTGAAAAAGAAGAAGATGCGTGCCGTCGCCGGTGCATGAAAAACCCGCGAGCGCGCGTCCATGATCGAGCGCAGACGTCTGGCCCAATCCCCACAGCGTCAGGCCATCGGCGAGCCGCTCCGGACGAAAGTTACGATCATCGAAGATGACGACGTTTGCAGGCAGCGGCTGCATCTGCCTATAGACCGATCCGGCCGTGCAAGGGTCGTGATTGCCTGGGCTGACGAACACGCGAATGGCGTCGAGGGCGCTGAGATGCCGGCGTATGTAGGCGGCGGTATCAGGGCCGGCATGCCGGTCTTCGTAAAGGTCGCCTGCGATGCAGACCGCGTCGACGCCACGCTCGCGGGCAAGATCGAGCGCCCGCTCGAACGCGGCGCGCAATTGCTCGCGCCGTTTTGCGCCAAAGGCCGGTTCGCGACCGCCGAAGGCCATCTCGAGGTGGACATCGGCGATGTGGAGGATGCGGTAGCTCAGAACCGTTCCTTTCGTACGGAGCAGTGCGCGTGACAAGGGATGTGGTGCACGCGGGCAAAATCGGCACGGCCGTGCTCATCACCCTCGAATTGCTTGGCGCGCTCGTCTTGCTCGTCGTCGCGAGCGACGCCTTCACCAACGCGGTCGAATGGGTCGGATCGATCTACGGCCTGACGCGAAGCGCGATGGGATCGGTGGTCGCCGCGATCGGTTCGTCGCTGCCCGAAACGATGGTCGCGATCGTCGCGATCTTGGTTCTCCGGGATCCCGCGAGCCAAGCTGTCGGCATCGGCGCCGTGCTCGGCGCGCCGTTCATGCTCGCAACGGTGGTCTTCGCGCTCATCGGTCTCACGGCGATCGTTCGGCGGAAGATGAGCGACAGTGGGCAACGTCTGCAAGCCAACGTTCAGTCCGCCGTCTTCGGCCTCGTGCTCTTCGGATTCACGTTTGCGCTGGCCGTCGGCGCGTCCTTCGATCCGACGCCGGCGGTGCGCTCGATCACCGCAGCGCTCGTGCTCGGCGCGTACGTCGTCCATCTGATCTACCATATCCGCCGCAAAGGCGCTCCAGCGGCAGACCGTCCGCCGCCGCTGCGGCTCGCGCCGCGAGCCACCCATGCGCCTACATATGCGGTGTTCGGCCAACTTGCGCTCGCATTGGTTGTGACGGTAGCCGCGTCACACTGGTTTGTGACCGCGGTGACCGCAGCGTCCGCCGAGGTCGGCGTGCCGCCGCTCGTCGTTTCGTTGTTCTTGAGCCCGATCGCGACGGAGCTTCCCGAGATCATGAACGTCGTGCTGTGGATGCGACGCGGCTTGGACGACCTCGCGGTAGGCAATGTGTTGGGCGCGATGATCTTCCAAACGTCAGTGGCGTCGGCGATCGGATTGCTCGCCACGCCCTGGCGCCTCGACGTGGAAGCTTATGTCGCCTGCGGGGCGACGCTTTTGGCTGTGGCGCTCGTATTGGCCGTCACATCGGTCCGGCGGCGTCTGGATTCGCGCGCCTTAGCGATCTGCGGCATCTTCTACTTCGCGTACATCTCGTACATGATGGTGCACGGGAGATGATCTCTTCCGTGTCACTTGGCTAGCTGCGGAAGAAAATACACGAAAACAAGTGTGACTGCGTTGAACGTGGTGTGCGCGATCATGTTGGCCCAGAGCGTGCGCGAGCGGTAGTACAGGAAGCAGAGACCCATGCCGACGGCCCACAGCGCCGCGATGCTCCAATAGTCGGCGTGAGCTGCCGCAAAAATCAATCCGCTTAAGGCGGCTGCCCACCACAGCGGCATCCGTTGCACCAACGCTGCGAAAACCACGCCGCGGAACATGATCTCCTCGCACACGCCGGCAGCAAGCGCGACCCCGACGAAGTCAAACGCGAACGACGCAAGTCCGTGATGGCTCTTGATGATCTCGACGGACGCTTGCGGGTGGGGACCGAACACTTTCTCTTGCAATTCCCCCACGATAAAAGATACCAAGACGAGCGCCAGGCCCGCCAGAATTCCGATCAGCAAATCGACGGCTTTCGGGGGCCGGGCGAAACCGAGATTCGCACGCGTCGCCCCGACCGCGCCGGCGACAAGAACGATCGCAAGAAATGCCATCAACGCTTCGCCGGGGACTACCGTGGCAAATAATGCCGGCGCCGTGAAGACCAGTTTCGAAATTGTGTTGACGTCGGTCGGCGTGCCCGGATGCGCCCGAGCGTATGGAAAGTAGGTGAAGATAAAGAGTATCGCGCTGACGATGATCTGCGCTAAGTAGAGTACGGCGACGCCGAAAACGGTGATGCCGAATATCGGCCAACCCCGCCAGCGCTTCGGTCCAAACGCCGGAACGTCCGGAGCGATAACCGGCGCGACCTGCTGCGTCTCTTCCATCGTCCTCCCCGCGTCTTGTCGTGCTTCTTTCGTTATGTGCGCGGCGCGGTGAATCCTAGGGCGGTCAATGCATCGACGATTCGGATGTAGCCTTCGAGCGGAACTCGCTCTGCGCGCACGTCGATGTCGACACCGGCGGTTTGCATCGCACGAAGTAGCAAGTCGCGGGGCGGTGCGTCGTCGCCTAGCGCCGAGATGACGCTGTTGACGAGCATCTTACGCCGCTGCGCAAATGCGGCACGGATAAACCGCAGCAGCAGGCGCTCGTCGCGCGCTCGGAGCGCGTCGGTTTTCAGCGGTTCGAGAACGACGATAGACGACGCGACTGCGGGCGCAGGATAAAATGCGCCCGATCCCACGTCCAACAATTTTCGAACTCGGCAATGATAGGCGACAAACGCCGAAAGACTGCCGTATTCCTGAGTGCCGGCCCGCGCCGTCAGACGTTGGGCGTACTCGCGCTGGACCATGAGGACGGCGCATTCCCAAACGGGCGCGCACTCGATGATCCTTTCGATCAACGGCGTGGTGATATTATACGGAAGATTGCCGCATATCGCGCGCGGCGGTGGAGATTTGGCCAGCGCACCGCTGTAGTCGAATGTGAGGGCATCTGCTTCGCAGACGTTCACGCGTGGGTCACCCTTGAATCGATCGCGCAAAATGGGGACGAGGTCGCGGTCGATCTCGAGCACGGTCAGCATTCGCGACCGGTCGAGCAGTGCGGCGGTGAGTGCGCCGGTGCCGCCACCGATCTCGACGATCGTGGAACCTTCGGGTACGGCCTGCGCTACGCGTGCGGCGAATCGTGCATCGACGAGGAAGTTCTGACCGAAGCGCTTGCGCGCGCGAAGACCTCGCTCATCGAGAATCCGTTTGGGAGAAGCGTACGGGTTTGTCGGCATCGGACGCCGACTTCTGTATTAGGGCAAGCATCGCTTCCCCAGAAAAAAAACTAGGGCAAGCGATGCTTGCCCTCCTACATATATTGAATAAATTACCGATCGACGACGTAG
Source organism: Candidatus Eremiobacteraceae bacterium (assembly GCA_036511855.1). Taxonomy (NCBI): domain Bacteria; kingdom Bacillati; phylum Vulcanimicrobiota; class Vulcanimicrobiia; order Candidatus Eremiobacterales; family Candidatus Eremiobacteraceae; species Candidatus Eremiobacteraceae bacterium. The sequence goes on from DATCBN010000041.1 coordinate 47,311, forward strand.
ACCGTGACCGGCTGGCGACCGAATCGGATAGCATCGCCGTAGCGATCCATGCAGAGGTCGATCCGCCGGCCGACGATCGCACCGCCCGTATCGGCGGCGATGGCAAGACCGTAACCCGGAATGAACACGTGCGTGCCGAGCGGGATGACGTCCGGATCGACTGCGACGATGCCGTACTGCGCTCGCATGCCGTTGGCGGTATATCCCGTGGGATTCGCTTTTGCGGTGAGCGCCGTATACGCAGTGGCCTCCATCGTGTACACGTGGATCAATTTGTGATACGGCGTGCTGGATTTAAGTTGTGAGAGCGTGCGCGGCGTGCCTTCCAAGATGTGCGCCGGCCGCGAACCGCGGATGGTGATGCGCGAAATGACGGCGCGCTCGACTGCAACCTCATCCCACATCGTCACGCGCTCGGTGACGACGCGCAGACCATCTCTGCCTTTTACGATGGATCGTTTGCCCGGCGCGAGCGCGGGCGTGAACTCGATGATCGGATCCGGCTTGACGAGCACGCGATGCGTGGTGACGCGCGTGATGATGCGCATAGGCGCAACACGTGGAGCGACATCGTTGTTCTGAAGATAGTCGGTGCGGTTCGGGGTGGCGAAGAACGCGACCTGAACATCGTGCTCCGCAGACGTGACGGTCGCACGCGCAATTCCGGTGGATATCGTGTACGAAACCGAATGCTGACGGCTAGGCGGCCCTTGCGCAATAGCTTCCGACCGCGCAAGGCCGCACAAAACCAGGGCGGTTACTGCGAAGAAGGTTAGCGGCGCAATGCGGCTCATGCGGCTCAGATCGTTTTCTCCTTGCGGATATTGGGCGAATCTAGGGCGGGCGGAACTGAGTCCTATGAAATTGTGCGAAACTCGCCGGTGCAAAGCGGTTGCGGGCTGTTTGCAATTTTTGAGATACGACCGGGCGAATATTCCCCGGTGTAATGATCGCGCGTTCGCAAATGACGCGAACGAATACGAATAAATGGTGGCTATAGATAGCCAGATGATTGCTAGCAGTATATCACGCGAAATATAGCAGCGTCAATTTTCGGTATTCATATGCGGTACACGCATGCGAGATTTGTAGTTTTAAGCGATTGCGTTCCGCTAGAGGAGTCCGAGTTCAACCACAGGAACGCGAATTTCACAATGCGTTCCGTGATGCGGGTTATCCACAACGTCGATTGAAGATCGCGATTTTCACAGAAGTCTATCGTCCCATTGTGAATGGTGTCGTCACGTCGGTGGATTCGCTCGCGGATCACCTGCGTCGCGCGGGTCACGACGTCTACACGTTTGCGCCGCACATTCCAAAGGGCGCGGAGACATTCGGTCGCGTGTTTCGGATGCCGTCGCTTCCGTTGCCGGCGCGCACCGAATACCGTCTCACGCTGCCGCTCGTATCGAGAAAAAATAAGCGCGCGTTCTTGGGTCAGTGCGATGTCATCCATTCGCATTCGTTGTTCATCACAGGGTGGATGGCGTCGTATTATGCGCGCAGAAGATTTCGTGTGCCGCTCGTGTTCACGTATCACACGCTGTTGGAGAATTACGCGCATTACTCGCCGCTCGGTCAGCGCCTGACTTCGCAACTCACGCGCGAACTCACGCGCACGTACGCCAATGCCGCCGATGCGGTGATCGTGCCGACACAAGCAGTCGCGACGCAACTGCGGCAGCAAGGCGTCAATGCGCCGCTGTGCGTCGTTCCAACGGGAGTCGATATCGAGGCCTTCCGCGATGGCGATGCGGCGCGTGGCATGGCCGTTCGGAACCGTCACGGCATTCCGCTGGACGCCCCGCTCGTGCTCTTGGTCTCTCGACTGGCCCAGGAAAAGAACGTGCCTCTGGTATTGGAGGCCTTGAAGCATTTGCGAAGTCGCCTACCGGCCGCTCGCTTGCTGCTCGTTGGCGCCGGGCCGCTGGACGATGCGCTGAAAGCTCAAGCTGCGGCAGAGGGTCTGGAGGAAGCGGTTGCCTTTGCCGGCAGCGTGCCGTATGCAGAGCTGCCGGAGTACTACTCGGCCGCAGATGTCTTCGCGTTCCCATCCAGCACGGAGACCCAAGGGTTGGTCATGGCAGAGGCGTTTGCAGCCGGCCTGCCGGTGGTTGCCGTGGATACGCCGCAGGCGCGCGATGTGTTCGGGATCCACCTCGCAGGCGAACTCGTCGCGGATGCGCCCGCCATGGCGCAGGCCTTGTTCGCGCTTCTCACGTCGCCTGAGCGTCGCGCTGCGGCGTCGGCACACTCAAGGGCGGCTGCCGTCCAATTCGACGCCAGAGCCACTGCAGGCAGAGTCTTCGCGGTCTACAACGCAGTGCTCGCCAACAAGGCGGGCCTTGCAGACATGTCGGCGTTCGACGAACTATTTGAAGTGGTCGATCCCGGGCTTGTCCCGGAAGACGCGCGCGAGAGATCGACCCAGACTTAGGCTGGCTCGAGTTTTGAACCAGTAGGCACCCGACTTAGCCTTGCCCTGCCTTGACTATCGAACACCTGTTCGATACAATTATAGCGTCATGAACGCCCAAGCTCAAGCAGCCCGCCTTCCCCTAGCATTGCCCCCGGCCAAGGGCAGGGCCGCCCGCGCCGTTCGCGACGCCGATTATCAAGCCCACGTCACCGTCGTACGCTGCGGATCAAAACGGGGTGTCGTCGGGGTACAGGTCTTGGGTTCGCTCGGCACCGATTCGGGCGAGCACTTCATTCCGTTCGAGGTCAGAGAAACGCCGTCGCAACTAGGCCGCGACTTCGGCTATGCCGGCATGCTCGCCGCCTTGCAACGTCTTCGAGTGCTCGGCGTCCGGCGTGTTCTCGTACACACCGACGACGCGGCGCTCGTCGACGAATTGGATCACCGAGCAGAACCGCACAGCGATCTCACGTTACCTTATATCATGTTGGGTTGTAAGCTGAACGAATTTGCGCGGGCCCGAGTCATCGCTTCGCCGCCTGAGCGGCTTGCGGGATTACGCGCGAAGACCGCCGCGCTTGCGCTCACCATCTACCAAGAAGTCGCGTAACTCCGTTCGTCGTAAGAGGGCCGATATAATAGGGCCGACGTACTAGGGCCGATGTACTAGGGCAAGCATCGCTTGCCCATTTTTTTTCGTGCCCATCACTCCGATGTGCTCGTCGTCTCCCGTGCGAACTCCACTACAAGCGGTGGGCGCAAAGTAGTCTGTGGATCATGGGGATGCATGAAGCGCTTTACGATCACGCGGATGATGCCGGCGACCGGCACCGCGATGAACATCCCGAGCACGCCACCTAATTCTGCGCCGGTCAATATCGCGATGATCACGACCAGCGGCGTGAGGCCCACGCGCTGCCCAACCACCATCGGCGCAATGAAATGCCCTTCGATCTGATACATCAGCGCGAACGCAACCGCCACGACGAGCATGGAAATGGGGCCGTTCGTGTACAGCGCGATGATGACGGCGGGAATCGCGCCGGCGATCGCGCCCACGTACGGAATGATATCGGTGATGCCCGCGAAGATGCCGATGAGGAGTGCGAACTTGATGTGCAGTGCCAAAAGCATGACCGTCACAATCACCGCGATGATCGCGCCCACGATGATCTGCCCGCGGATGAATCCGCTCAGCACCGATTCGATATCGGCCAGTACCTCCAGCAGCAAGCTGCGCCGGCGTTCGGGTACCATGCGAAGCGCCATCGAGCGGAGATGCTCGAGGTCGATGATGATATACGCTGCCAGCACCGGGATGATGATGAGCGCGGTAATCACCGATGCGACGCTCAGCGCGATTTTCAACGCCTGACCTGCGAACGCGCCGGCATCGGTCTGCAATTGGACGACCAATTGGTCGACGAGGTTGGCAGCCGTCTCGCGCGCTTCGAGCGGCACTGACGACAACAAGCTATTGTTCGCACCCACGATGCTGTCGCGCGCTTGCGTGAGTAGTCCGGGGAAATCGCGGCCGAGTGTGCGGGACTCGAACGCTATGCGCGGACCGAGAAACGCGAAGATGCCGCCAAACACAACCGCGAGCGCGACGTAGACGGTGGCAATCGCAAGCCAGCGCGGCCAGTGGCGCTTTTCGAGCCACGCGATCGGCGGGAAAACGAGATACGCGAAGAACGTGGCGCCGATCAGCACCGTGACCACGGCGAGGATCC